>JAPDPT010000044.1 GCA_034506315.1 candidate division KSB1 bacterium
AGGGGCACGACGATAAGCATTCGACTTTTCACGCGAGCCATGTACTCGTACTGCCCGGAAAAGGCAAGGGAATAGCCTGGGGGGAGCGTGAGCTGGTTTTGGAGGGCGCGCTTGACGTCGCGCACGTAGCGGCCAATGTCCCGGCCGGCCATGTCCACGTAAACATAGCCAGCCAGCCGTCCGTTCTCGTCCCGAATCATGGACGGGCCCAGGCGCAGCGTCACCTCGGCCACTTGGGACAGGGGAACCTGGGCGCCGTTTGCCGTTGGCACGTAGATCCGCCCGATCTCCACGATGTCGTCCCGAAGTTCGCGGGGATAGCGCACACTTACCGTGTAGCGCTCGCGCCCCTCAATAGTTTGCGTGACTGACTCGCCTCCAAGAGCGGCCATGATGGTCATGTGCACATCCTCAACGGAGAGGCCAAAGCGCGCCAATTGCTCCCGCCTGGGCACGATGTCCAGGAAATAGCCCCCTCCGGTCCTCTCAGCGATCACGCTCTTCGTACCAGGAATCTGGGAGACAATCCGCTCGATCTCTCCGCCCACATGCTCGATGGTGCCCAGATCGTCGCCGTAGATCTTGATGCCGAGGGGGGTGCGCACGCCTGTGGTTAGCATATCGATGCGGCCCTTAATGGGCATGGTCCAGCTATTCACCACCCCCGGCAAACGGAGGGCCTCGTCCAGGCCATCCTCCCCATGGATTAGCTCCTCCCATGAGATGCGATCGGGCCACAAAGCACGGAACGGGCCCTGGAGGAACTCCGGAACTACCCCCGAATACCAACGCTTCTTCTTTCGCCATTGGTCTTGCGGCTTAAGGATAACCGTTGTCTCCATCATCGAGAAAGGAGCGGGGTCGGTGGAAGTGACCGCCCGCCCCGCCTTCCCAAACACCCTTTCCACCTCTGGGAAGCTACGCAGGATCTGGTCCTGGAGCTGAAGGAGATGGGCGGCCTCCCCTACGGAGATTCCGGGAAGAGTGGTCGGCATATAGAGGATGGAACCCTCGTTGAGGGGCGGCATGAATTCCGAACCCAACTTCCTGTAAATGGGAATAGTGCTGAGGACGATCAACGCCGCGGCCCCGACCACCAGAACCGGCCGTTGGAGAAGGCGCTCTAGCACTGGCTGGTATAGCCGGAAAAGGAAGCGGCTTACCGGGTGCTTTTCCTCCGGTCGAATTCGGCCCCGAATGAACAGCCCCATCAGCGCCGGGGCGACGGTGATGGCCACTACTGCCGCAAAAGCCATCGCGAAGTTTTTCGTAAAGGCCAGAGGCTTAAATAACCTCCCTTCGTACGCCTCGAGGGTGAAGATGGGCATGAAGGCGACAGCGATCACCAGGAGGCTGAAGAAGATGGGCCGGCCAACCTCCTTAGCGGCCGAGACAAGGACCTCGAAGCGGGGGATATCGCGCAGATCCTGCCGCTCCAACTTCTTGTGCCCGTTCTCGACCAGGACGATGCTGGCATCCACCATAGCGCCGATGGCAATGGCGATCCCGCCGAGGGACATTATGTTGGAGGTGAGGCGCATATAGTACATGGGGATAAACGCAACAAGCACCGCAAGGGGTAGGGTAACAATGGGCACCAGGGCGGAACGCAGATGCCAGAGGAACAGGATGATGACGAGCGAAACGGCCACCATCTCCTCGAACAGCTTATTGCGCAGCGTGGCGATGGCGCGTTTGATCAGGTCGGAGCGATCGTAGGTGATCACTACCTCTACCCCCTCCGGCAACTTCACTTCCCGGAGCTTCGCCTTCACCCGATCGATCACCCGGAGGGCATTCTCTCCGTAGCGCATCACTACAATTCCCCCGACCACCTCGCCGCGCCCATCGAGCTCGGCCACACCCCGCCGAATGTCGGGGCCGACCAAGACCTCCGCCACCTGCCCCACGGTGATCGGCACACCCCCCGTGCCAGCCTTAACCACAGCCTGGCGGATATCGTCGATCGACTTGAGGTAGCCACGCCCAGTGACCATAAACTCCGCGCCGGCAACCTCCAACAGACGCGCCCCGACTTCGGCATTGGCTCTGCGCACGGCTGTCACCACCTCGGGAACAGATACCCCGAACGCCAGCAGCGCTTCCGGACGCACGACGACCTGATATTGCTTCTCAAACCCGCCGACGCTCGCCACCTCCGCAACGCCCTCCACCGATTCAAGAGCGTACCTCAAGTGCCAGTCCTGAAAGCTGCGCAGCTCCTGCAGGGAATGAGTGCCGCTACGGTCAACAAGAGCGTACTGAAAGACCCAACCCACACCGGTGGCGTCGGGACCCAACTGCACACTTACCCCCTGAGGCAAGGCGGGGGTGACCTTGCTGAGATATTCCAGCACCCGTGACCGTGCCCAATAGACGTCCGTGCCATCCTCGAACAGAACATAGACATATGAGAAGCCATAGTCGGAAAAGGCCCGGATGTCCTTGACCTTCGGAGCCCCGAGGAGGGCGCTGACAATGGGGTACGTAACCTGGTCCTCGATGATATCCGGCGGACGATCCCAGCGGGAGAATACGATCACTTGCGTGTCGGAGAGGTCAGGGATTGCGTCCAGGGGGATGTGCCGGATGCACCACACAGAGTACACAATGGCGAAGGCCACACCGAGGAACACGAAGAATCGATTACGAGCCGACCAGTCAATGATTTTTTCGATCACATCTTGCCTCTCATTCCGTGCTCGTGCGTTCGGCCGAGAGCCAACCTCAACTTGCTCTCGGAGTCAATGAGAAAATTGGCGGATGTGAGCACACGGTCCCCCGGCGCAAGTCCTCTCAGCACCTCGACGAAGGCCCCCGTTCGGACACCCGGCTCAATCTCAATGGGTTCAAGCATACCCTCGCCCCGATCTACGAAGGTCAGATAGCGTGTCCCAGAGAAAAGGATCGCCTCCTCCGGGACTACCAGTCGTTCTCCGAGGTCCACCGGGATCTGCACATAGGCGTACATACCCGGGAGCAGTTTCCCGTCGGGGTTTGGCAGGGTGACCCTCACCTCCGCGGTACGGGTCGTCTCATTCACGTAGGGGTTAATGTACTGGATGCTGCCACGAAGCATGCCGCTATGGGCGGAGACAAGGCTGGCTGAAACGGTTTGTCCTGGTCGTAATAGCGAGAGGTCCTCTTCGTAGACCGCCGCCACCAGCCATACAGTCGAAAGGTCGGCGATGCGGTAGAGGGTCTCGCCGGCCTGGACGTACTTTCCCGTCAGCACATTCTTCTCGACAACGTACCCGGTCGCAGGTGCGTAGACCTTCAGACTCTGGGAGGGCTTGCCATTTTTTTCCAGCTCCTGTAGTTGCCCCTCCAATAACCCCCACAGGAGCAACTTGCGGCGTGCTGCTTCCCAAATCGCGGCAGACGAGCCCCTGGCCGGCAGTACCAAGAGATACTCTTCCTGGGCCGCTACGAGCTCCGGGCTGTAAATGGAAAACAGGGGGTCCCCCGCATGCACCAGCTTGCCTACGAAATCGACGTAGAGTTCCTCTATCCATCCCGAGAACTTAAGGTTGACCTCCTTCAGCCGGGTCTCGTCGTAGGTGATTTGCCCGACGGCGCGGATCTCCTTGGTGAGCCTGCGCCGCTCCGCTTGCCCGAAGGTGAGGCCGAGGAGCTGCTGCCGCTCCGGGCTCAGCTCCACCGTTCCCGGGGCCAGCTTTTCGGTCCTGGAAGGCGCCTCCTTGCGAACTGGCACTAGAGTCATTCCGCAAATCGGACAGTTGCCAGGTTTGTCGGAGGTGTACTCCGGATGCATTGGGCAATGGTAGACGGTCTTCTCCCCGGGCTTCGGGCTCACCGGGGGCTCAGCCTGCGGCTCGTGCTCATGATGCAATTGGGGACTTTCCTCGGAAGGAGCCGCCTGTTCTTCTTGCTTCGGCTGTGGCGCAGGGTGCTCGCCCTTATGGCGGCAAGCGACCAAGAGCCATCCCGACAGCGCAAGCACAACTACGGGTGTGAGGTACAAACGAATTCGACGCATGGGAATTCCTCCGTACGGGTGTTTCGCTCGCTGCCTTTCCTGCAACGGATTACCGCCCTACGAGGATCTCCAGCCCTGTGAGCTCCTCAAGTCTTGCGATGGCCGTCCACAGATCGGTCAGGATCCTTGCGGACTCCGTCCGGTACGTGATCAGCGTGTCAACGGCGGAAAGGACGGGGAGCAAATCGATCTGCCCGACCTGGTAACGGGAGAGAGCGGCCTGTAGGGAACGCTCCGCCTGGGGGATCAGCTGATCGCGATAGAGGAGATTCTTCGTCTCTGCACTCTTGGCTACTACGAAATACTGCTTTAGCTCTGCGCGAATCCGATTCTCCAGGTCTTGCGCTCCCAGCCTGGTACCTTCCAGTCGCAGCGTTTCTGCGGCGAGCCGATCCCTTTCCTTCTTCCAGAAATAGAGGGGTGCCTCCACACCGACCATCCCCTCGTACATGTCCCTAAAGGGGCCGCGATACATCAGTCCCGCGCGGAGCATGAAGTCGGGTAAGAAATCCTTCCGGGCCAGACGAACAGCTAAAGACTCCTCCGCAACCTGGAGTCTGGCCTGCGTCAATAGAGGGTTAGCCGATCTTGCCCGTTCCTCAAGCTCTGGGAAGGAGTAGGGTAAGGAGCCCAGCGGAAGCTCTCTTGCCACCACAACCACTGACTCGGCCGGTAGAGCTACGAGCGCGGAGAGACGTGCCTGCAGGCTCCCTAACATCTGCTCGGCGTCGAGAACCATCACATCAGTTTCGGAGATCTCGAGCTGGGCTTTGAAGAGATCCGCTTGGGGTACCTGCCCAACGGCAAAACGCGCCTGCGCAAATCCCAGGGCCTCCTGTAGGACAGATCTCTTTTCTTGGAGCAAATCCCGAATCCGCTGGTAGTAGAAAATCTCCGCATATAGCTCCTTCGCTTCCCGGATGAGACGCAGCCTACTCTCCCTCACCGCCTCTCTGGAACGGCTGGCCCTCACCATGGCACTGCTACGCCGTAAAGCGAGCTTGCCGGGGAAGGGAACGCTCTGCGAGACTTCGGCGACCACCCCGCTCATCATCTCCTCGCCCACGCTCAGCCGATTCCAACCCACGTTCCGGAGCCCGAAACCGATAGTCGGGTTGGGTAGCGTTCCCTCAGCTCTTGCCGCGCGGCTCTCGGCTTCGCTGATTCTCTGATAGGCTCGGAGCTGGGGATTGCGCTCCACGAGTAGCTGTATCAGTCCGTTGAGTCCGTCAACCCGCCGTTGGGCGAAAACAGGAGGGCCAGAGAGAATCGCAGCCAGGCTGAAGGCGGAGGCCCATTTCGTCATGTTCAGTTTCATCGTTCGGCTGTCCTCACACGAGATATGTGGTTCGATCTACCTATATCGTTGCGTCCAGGAACTCCCAATCCGCCGATGATTGACGCCCCCCTGCGCGGCGCTGCCCTCTCGTCAGCCAAGACGGTTTGCCACGGTTAACGGAACTGGCCTCCTCGCTCTCCCGGGAAACCGACTTCATCTACTCGTTAGGGCGTACAACTCGCCGGCCGTCCTGGTTCGCAGAAGACGCATCGAGTTCGCCAAGATGCCGACATCCGGCAAGGACTGAGCTGCAGCGGCCAATACCGGTGGCAAGATTCCTACCGCTGCCAGGATCACCCCTGTCACGTTGTAGATAGCGGTAAGCACCAGGTTCTGCCTGACCACGTGCATAGTCCGGCGTGCGATACGCAAGATCTCCGGTACTAGCCACCAGTTCTCGCGCATCAATGCGATGGGCGCGGCCTCGAGCGCGATGTCTGTACCCGCAGCGCCCATGGCGATCCCAACGTCCGCCTGCGCCAGAGCAGGGGCATCGTTGACGCCATCGCCGATCATTAGGACCGTGTGACCGCGGACCTGATATTCTCTTACCGCCCTGATCTTGTCCTCTGGCAGAAGTCCGGCCCGATAGGCAATGCCCAGCTCCTGGGCCAGAGGAGCTGTCACGCGCTCCTCGTCGCCGGTGAGAAGCTCAATGTGTTGGATGCCGAGTCTGCGCAGCTCTGCGATGGCCTCAGGCACTTCCGGGCGGAGCTTGTCTGCAACGGCAACTAAGCCTGTAACCCGACCATCGCAGGAGAGGAAGAGGACCGTCTTCCCCTGGGCCTCAAGTCGATCGGCTTCAGGCAGCGGGATGAGTGCCGCTACCAACCGTCGGTTACCCACGACAACCAGTTTACCGTCCACTCTGGCTCGCACCCCCAATCCGGGGAGGGCGGTGAATTCTTCCGGCTCCCCGAGACGGATCCCGCGAGCCCGGGCCGCCTCGCGCACAGCTTCTGCAACCGGATGTTCCGAGTACCTTTCGGCGGTGGCGGCGAGAGCGAGAACCTCGGAATCGGACGTCCCGCTCAGCGGAACGACATCGGTCACCACAGGTCGTCCCAGGGTTAGGGTGCCGGTCTTGTCCACCAGGACCACGTCAGCGCGTGCCAGAGTCTCGATATGCCGGCCGCCTTTGATGAGCAGTCCCCTCCGGGCGGCTGCACCAATGGTGGCCAACATGGCTACCGGCGTCGCCAGCGCGATGGAACAAGAGCACACCACAACCAGCACGGCGGCAGCTGCCAAGGGATTGCGTCCGATAAACCAGGTCAGCGCGGCGATGCCGATCACGACGGGCAAGTAGTAGGTGCTGAATTGGTCCGCAAAGCGCTGCACCTCGGCTCGGTGCGTCTCAGCCTCTTCGACCATCTGAACGGCCCGCCCGAGGGCAGTGTCTGCGCCAATCCGCAGGGCCCTAATGCGCAAGCTGCCCAGACGGGCAATGGAGGCAGCAAATACCCGCGAACCCGGTCCTACTTCCGCGGGCATGGACTCCCCAGTGATAGCCGCCTGCTCCACCGTTGCCCGACCGCCGATCACCTCGCCGTCGACCGGAATTCGCTCGCCCGGACGCACGACAACCGTTTCCCCTACCTGCACCTCCCCAACCGGCACCTCGATCTCCGTGCCGCCGCGCTCCACACGAGCAGTCTGCGGTGCCAGCGATGTCAGCTCCTGGATTGCCCGCCGGGCCTCTACGATGGTCATCCGCTCCACGAACTCGCCGACGTGCATGAAGACGACCAGTAACGCGGCGGTGATCCACTCCCCGACAACCAGAGCGGCAATCGCACCGAGCGTCATCAGGGTGTGGGAGGTAATCCGCCGCCGGAGCGCACTGCGGATCACTTGCCGGAACACAGACCACCCCCCACCAATCACCAAGCCAATACCGACGGGGAGAGGTAGAAGCTTGTTCACGGCCCGGAGTAGCCCGAGCCATTCGCCCGCGATTACGACCAGCAAGACAAATCCGAACACAGCGGCCCACAGGGTGAAGGATCGGCTGGGCACGTAATGCAACCGCCGAGGGCCAGAAGAACCTTCGACCACCGAACCGCCTCCAACTGCAGCTACGGTTTGACGAGTGGTCTCCATGCTCACGCACTCGGGGTCAGGCCGGAGGACGACCTTCTCAGCGGCCGGCTGTACGCGGACCAACTCGACCCCCGAAAGTTTGGTGGCCGTTCGCTCGCCATGGTGCGTGCATTCGGCACACGATGGGATCTTTGCGGGGATTTCTACCCTTCGCATTCGGTTCACGATTTCGACTCGCCCACCGGGATTTCCAGCCCGCCTGCGCTCGCCTCTGAGCCTTCCTGCCAAGTTCGACCATTCCATGTTGGGAAAGCCACTATTCATTTCTGGCGACACGGCCATCTTCCGTTAGGGTTGACCCTGGAAAGGAACCCCAGAGCGACGTCACGTAACCAAAGTAGGCCTACAGCCCGTCCCTCTCACCTATTGCCTTGGATGGGGGCATTCGCCACCTCCGGCAGCCGAGAGCCTTTTCCCGAGGGCCACCCGCCTACCACTTCTCTGCAACAGCGCCTCACCCTGCTCTATTTCGGCCTTTCCCGAGGAGGATCGGTTCTATAGACCATAGGCCAGCTCAACGCCCTCAGGCTGGTACATGTCTGGTGGCCGAACGGCCAGGCCCCTAACGCGCCGATGGGCGGTGGGATCCGCATTGCGGGAAAATGGTTTTGACCCATCTTTATTGATGGAGCGGGGCTCTGCACCCGTGCAGGGCATCGAGGCAGCGCGCCGGGGTCTTGCGAATCGGGGCCTTCGGCTGGCGGTGGGAACGAAATCCCATTGTCCTCTGGAAAAGCCGGATTCAGCCACCCGTGGAACAGGCTATTTCATTTTCTCCGCGCGTTTTGTAGGCTAAATAGCGACAGCGGCCACGGGGCCCACAAGCTGCGCCGCTTGTGGGAAGCCGCAGGTACAAGAGGACTCAAGAAAGGAGCTGGTATGGCCTCCAGAGGGTTGCTTGCTGTGATTGCTGCGCTCCTTGCCCCGCAGGCTTCGGCACAGATCCAGGGCCGATTCAGCGGCCAGGTCATGGGCGATTACTACTACGTGGCGCACCACCACGATCGGAGTCTTCAGGACCGCAACGGGTTTTGGATCCGTCGCATTCACCTGACCTACGACCGAATTCTCGCTCCCGCCTGGAGCACCCGCCTACGTCTGGAGATGTCCCAACCAGGGGACTTCTCCTCAGGGATCGCAAGTCCCTTCCTTAAGGACGCCTACGTCTGCTGGGAAAGGGGTACAGGGCAGCTCTTCCTTGGTATTTCTCCCTCGCCCACCTGGCAGATCGTGCAGAGCCTTTGGGGTTATCGGATGCTGGAGAAGACGCCCCTTGACCTGCAGAAGATGGGCGACGGTAGGGATTTCGGGATCGCCGCCAAGGGCAGTCTCGACGCCCGCGGCAAGCTGACGTATCACGCGATGATTGGCAACGGTACAGGTCATCGTTCCCCTCGCTCCAAAGGCAAGAAGGCCATGCTAAGCCTCGCCTACTGGCCCAACCGTAGCACGGTGTTCGAGGTGTACGCCGACCACGCTTTCCGCACCACCGATGCAAGCCTCCGCTACACCGTGCAGGCTTTCTGGGGTTACCAGAGCCCAGGATGCCGTTGTGGGCTCCTTTGGGCAAGCCAGGAGCACATCTACGATACCCATACCGTACGCTTGGAGCTGGCATCCGCGTTCGTCGTACTGAAGCTGAACGAGAAGTGGCATGGCCTTGTACGAGTCGACCGGACCTTCGATCCCAATCCCAACGGCGATCAGGTCCCGTACCTGCCCCTCGATCCACACGAAGAGCTCACGATCCTGATTGTCGCTATGGACTTCGTGCCCGCAGCGGGTGTCCACATTCTACCGAACGCGGAGGCAGTCTTTTACACACGCTACGCGCTCACCGACGCGCGCGGTCTCGACCTCGTACCGCGATGCACCTTTTATTTCGAGCTGTGAGCCTGCAGACGAGGGGCGGCTACTTCGTATCACCGCGCGCCCAACTACCGATTGCAATTCACTGCGCTATTGTTTAGAATCCCAGCCAAAGGGCCGGTCACCGGGGTCAGAGGCCTCGAGCGCTGAGCACGCAAAGTAACCGGACAGAGGTTAGACCACCCGGCAGAATGAGAGAAATGGGACATGCCCTACGATCGGGCGCAAGAGCCGGCCAGCGAAGATGTGGGTAGTCCGCCCACGCTCGTCGATCGCTTCGGACGTTGGGTGAACTACCTCCGCTTGGCCATCACGGCGAAGTGCAATCTGGGCTGCCGGTATTGCCGGCCGGCGGCATGGTCGTCGGCGTCCGATTCCGACTCGCTCACCGACGAGGAGCTCGTGCGCCTGGTTCGCCTGTTCTGCCGCCTCGGAGTGAAAAAGGTCCGTATCACTGGAGGCGAGCCTTTGGTGCGTCCGGCCGTCGGCGAACTGCTCGCGGAGCTACGAAGGGTTCCGGGACTTCAGGAACTGCACCTGACGACCAACGGCGTCCTCCTGGAGAGGTTTGTACCCACTCTTTCAGCGCTTCCGGTGGACGGCGTAAACGTGAGTTTGGACTCTCTGCGACCGGACCGCTATGCCCACATTGTAGGCGCGGACTGTTTTGGCCAGGTGTGGACGGGGATTGAGAGCGCACTTGAGGCTGGCTTGCACCTCAAGTTGAACGTGGTTGTGCAGGCCGGAGTCAACGACGACGAGATCGGCCATTTCTGCGAGCTTACCCGGTGGTCCCCTCTCAGCGTCCGCTTCATTGAACTAATGCCTTCCGGGACGGATTCCCATCTCGGCGCCTGGAATGTGACTGCCACAGAAATCCACCGCAGAATCGTCAGGTCCTACGGCACACTCGATAGGTTGCCTCCAAGACCCGACACCACGGCCATGCTGTTCCGAATTCCCGGCTATCAGGGGACAATCGGCATTATTCCAGCCTACTCGCGGACGTTCTGCGACCGCTGCAATCGGCTGCGCCTCACGCCGGACGGTCGCCTCAAGACATGCCTCTACCAGGCCGGAGGACTGGACTTGCGAGCGTTACTCCGTAGCGGTGTGGATGACGAGGCGGTCGCGAACCAGGTGCGGCGCGCCGTTTTGGCCAAACCCAAAGACGGGCGGGCAGCGGAAGAAACATCCCCCAAGGACCCTCGTGAACCGATGATCCTGGTCGGGGGGTAGCTCAGGTGGACCCGAAACTTCGGAATTCCTTCGGTTACTCGGAGTGGTCCGGATCCATCGGCGATCTGGGCACCTTGCTTCCTCTTGCCTACGCGCTGGCCGTCGTGAACGGGTTCCCGGTGGGCCGCCTGCTCCTGTTGTGGGGCGTGGTCTACATCGTCACGGGGTGGTACTTCCGCGTGCCAGTCCCTGTTCAGCCCCTCAAAGCCATGGCAGTTATCGCCCTGGCCCAGGGCTTTACGGCCAGCCAGCTCAGCCTATCTGCGATCGCCTTCGGCCTTACGATGCTCGCGCTGGTCTTCAGCGGCGCACTGACGAGGATCGAGCGCCTCTTTTCGCCGAGCATCGTGCGGGGCATCCAGCTCGGGGCGGGGCTCATCCTCGTGCAGAAGGGAGTGGAATTCGTCCTGGACAATGGCCTTTACGTGCACGCGGATGTGCAGCATCCCCTCCTCCAGGCCGTGGGCGCCGCTGCCCTGCTTCTGATCCTTGCTTACCTGCAGTGGGCCCGCGGGTTCCAGATCGCTTTCCCTCTGCTGCTGGCCTCCATCATCGGTTCAGCAATGCTGGGCGTCCCGCTTCGGGAGCTGCCGACTCAAGGGCCGTCCTTTCAGGTACCACCGCCACAGCTCGATTTCCTTCCGTCGGCCTTTAGCGCCCTGATCATCCCCCAACTGCCCCTAACCTTAGGGAATGCAGTGATCGCCACAGCCGATGCTTGTCACCAGTTCTGGCCGCAGCGCTCTGGCCGTGTGAGTGTGGGACGCCTGGCTTTATCCATCGGACTCAGCGATGTGGTGATTGGCCTTTTGGGCGGTTTTCCCATCTGTCACGGTTCCGGTGGTGCCGCAGCTCACGCTCGCTTCGGAGGGCGCACGGGTGGCACCACCATCATCCTGGGCAGCGCCCTGATCACGATTGCGTTGATTCCGAAACTGCGGGCGGCTTTCTTTCTGGTGCCGGTCCCTCTCCTGGGCGTCCTGCTGGTGCTCTCCGGACTGGGGATGGTCCAGCTGATGCTAAGGCTGCGGGGCGTGTTCAGTTTGGGCATAGCCGCGGTGGTAGGCATCCTATCCTTTGCGACGCGCAATCTCACGGTGGCGCTGCTCTGCGGCCTGGCCATTGAGCAGATTGTCGTGCGTACGGTAGGAGGCCTGGAACCGCAAAAGAGTGCGACGAAGAATGCTCAACGTAGCCGATAAGCCATTTTCCCTACGTTACGCCAAGGCTCGTGGGCGGCTTTCCGCGAAGAAGGAGACCTTGCGCCTCCTGCGAGAAGGCGCGCTTCCCAAAGGCGATCCTCTGCCCGTGGCCCGCGACGCCGCTATCCTTGCGGCCAAACGCACGGCCGACTGGATCGTCATGTGCCACCCTATCCCTCTGGACTGGATCGGCGTCGATTTCACGGTCCGGGAAGACTGCATCGAGGTAAGCGCGGAGGTCCAGACCGTCTGGAAGACAGGGGTGGAGATGGAAGCCCTCACGGCCGTCTCCGCAGCCCTCTTGAATCTGTACGATATGCTCAAGACCGTCGACGACCAGCTGCGCATTCTCGAGATTGAGCTTGTGGAAAAGCGGGGCGGCAAGTCCGATTTCCGGGATGAGCTTGCGCGCCCACTGCGGGCCGCGGTGGTCGTGGTGTCCGACTCCACGTTTCGCGGCGAGCGCCACGATCGGTCCGGCAAGACCATCCGGGACTTCCTGGAAAGCGAGGGAATCCAGGTCGTGTCCTTCGATGTGGTACCCGATGAAAGAGAACGGATCGCGGGAAGGCTACGAGAGCTCTCGGACAGAGCGGGTGTTGATCTCATCATTACGACGGGCGGAACCGGCGTCGGCCCCCGAGACGTGACGCCGGAAGCGACCCGGGAGGTGATCGAAAAGGAAGTGCCGGGAATCGCGGAGGCGATTCGCCGCCACGGACGCGACCGAACCCCCTACGCCATGCTCTCGCGGGAGGTATGCGGGATCCGCGGCCAAACCCTGATCGTCAATCTGCCTGGAAGCACAAAGGGGGTGAAAGAAAGTTTGCAGGCCCTCTTTCCCGGCTTGCTGCACGCCTTTGCCATGATGTGGGGCGGGGGCCATCAGGAACATGGACCGTAAAGCCAGCGGCAGTCGCTCTTGAGAGTGCGCTCCCGGCCGGATGGTAGGTGCGTCGAGCTCTCTACGAATGAATCCGGCATTGCGTGAGGTAACGCATGGTCACCATAGAAGAAGCCGTTCGCCTGGTGAGAGAAAACCTTCCGCCGAGGAGGACGGAAATCCTTCCCCTGTTGGACGCGGGCGGCCGGGTGTTGGCCAGGCGAGTCGTCGCTCCCGAGCCCGCTCCCCGCTATACCAATGCGGCCATGGACGGCTTCGCCGTGCGCTGGTCCGACGTGGAGCCAGCCTTGCACGGTCGACCGGTGGTGCTGCAGGTAATCGGAGAGAGCCAGGCCGGGTCCCCGTTCGGGGGGACGGTGGAGCAGGGACAGGCGGTGCGCATCAGCACGGGGGCGATGTTGCCGCAAGGGGCAGATACGGTCGTGCCGGTCGAAGACACTCAAGCCAACAAGGGTACGGTCACGGTCGTGAGAGCCGATCGCCAAGGCCAGCATGTCCGATTGGTCGGAGAGGACATCGCCGAGGGGGAGATACTCTTCGAGCCAGGGGTAGAGCTGACCCCTCCCCGCCTGGCGGCTCTGGCGGCTCTCGGCATCCGGGAGGTGGAGGCGTTTTCGGAGCCGCGAGTGGCCCTTCTGATCACAGGCAACGAGCTTGTAGCCGAAGAAGCTGTCGCGCCGTGGCAGATTCACGACGCCAACGGGCCCATGCTGGAGCTGGTATTCCGCGCCCTGGGGGCCAAGGTGGTTCGCAGGACGCGAACCCAGGACCAGCCCGAGGCCATCGCACAGGCGATTGCGGCGGGCTATCAGGAGGCTGATCTGGTCGTCTTGACGGGAGGTGTCTCCGTCGGTCCTCACGATTACGTGAAAGCCGCTGCGTCCGCAGCAGGCTTCCAGCCGATCTTCTGGAGGGTCTGGCAGAAGCCCGGTAAACCCCTTTTCGTCGCGTCCTGCCGTAATTGCCTCCTTATGGGTCTACCCGGAAACCCCGTCTCGGCATTTGTGTGTGCAGTCTACTACCTTGCCCCTGCGATCCGCTGGCTGCGAGGGGGCGAGTTCGGCTGGGACCTGGTGAGCGCTCGTCTGGCGCAGGCGGTCACCAATTCTTCCGAGCGGCCCACTTTTTTCCAGGCGCGCACGCGCCGAACATCTGACGGCCAGATGGAGATCGTGCCCCACGCCAAGCAGGGCTCCCACATCCTCACTTCCATTGCCCACGCCAATTCCATGTTTCTTGTGGCAGCGGAGACAGGGCTCCCTGCCGGGACCGCCGTACAGGCGATCCTGTACCCATGGGAGGCGCAGCATGCCTGAGGTGGTTGCCGTCTGCATCTCCCGGCGAAAGGGGACGGTGAAAAAACCCGTGCCTGAAGCCCTTTTCCGTGAGGATCACGGCATCGAGGGCGATGCCCATGCCGGCAATGGACATCGGCAAGTATCTCTGCTGGCGGAGGAGAGCATCGAGAGGATCCGTCAGCGCATCCCGCGCCTTGCCTATGGAGCTTTTGGGGAGAATGTAGTGACGCGCGGGGTCGACCTAAGTACCCTACGTGTGGGAGACCGACTGCTCCTCGGCCGCCAGGTGGAGCTGGAAGTGACCCAGATCGGTAAGGACTGCCATGCACCCTGCGCCATCGCGGCGATCACAGGCAACTGCATTATGCCCCGCGAGGGGGTCTTCGCCCGTGTCCTTCGCGGCGGAATCGTCCACCCGGGAGATCCGGTCTGCCAGATCGTGGGGACCCAACGGTAAGCTTCACCGTCTCGGCTGACTCAAGAGCAACTCCGGCTTGCAGCTGGGCCAAGGGGGTAGAGAGAGCCAGCCTTCAACGGAACCGCAGTCTCGGCCACCTTCGGGCCAGACCCAGGCCGGCCAGCGCCGAGGCGATGAGGCTGATCGCCGCTGCCGGCGTATTCCCGTAGATCACGAAGCCCATCCCGAACAGGAAACCGTACACCAAAACGAGCCCGAGGAAAACGCACAGCATCTCGTTGCCCAAGTCCCAATCGAGGGGAACGGGCTCCGCCTCGCCAGGATTGCCGAGTAGGTGCGGATGGATAGCCCCCCACCCTGGACCTCCCGGATGGACCTTCCGATAGAAGGCCACCAACGTCTTGACGTCCGTTGGCTTGGTGAGAACCGTTGCGGCCATCCACCCGATCGTCGTCACAAACACTCCGCCCACCAGGCGCTGCCACTCGGCCAGTGCCGGAAGACCTAGCCGCGGGTAGACGATTTCGAGGAACACTGCGACGAGGAACGAGACGACCATGGCCGCAATCTCGCTGACGGCGCTAATGCGCCACCAGAACCAGCGCAGGAGGAACAAAAGGCCTGTGCCCGCGCCGATCTGCAGCAGGATGTGGAACGCCTGCAAGGCATTGCTGAGAAACAGAGCAAGGGCCGCCGCGAGGATCATCAGCACGAGCGTGGAGATTCTGCCCACGAGCACCAACTCGCGCTCCGAAGCCCCGGGTCGGGCGAACCGCTTGTAGAAGTCGTTCACGATGTAGGAGGCGCCCCAGTTCAGATGGGTCGAGATGGTGGACATCACGGCGGCGAGAAGCGAGGCGACCATCAGCCCAAGGACACCCCGCGGCAGAAACGTGAGCATGGCCGGATAAGCCAGATCATGGCGCAGGATCCCGCTGGGGATATGCGGAAAAGCCTTCTGCAGGTCGCCCAGCGTAGGGAACACAACAAGGGACCCCAGGGCCACCAGGATCCAGGGCCAGGGCCGCAGCGCATAGTGGGCGATGTTGAAAAGCAGGGTGGCCCCTACGGCATGACGTTCGTCCTTGGCCGCCAGCATCCGCTGGGCGATGTAGCCGCCTCCCCCGGGCTCGGCCCCGGGATACCAGACGCTCCACCACTGCACAAGGAGTGGGACGAGGAAAACCGTAAGCACAAGGGATGTATCCGAGAAGTCGGGGAGAATGGAGATGCGGGGCGCGACATTCGGGTGCCGCAGCAAATTGGCAAGTCCCCCCACCTGCGGCAACCCGAGGACGACAACGGCAGCCGCCAGGGACCCGGCCATGGCGATGAAGAATTGAACAAAGTCCGTCACCAGCACCCCGCGCAGTCCCCCGAGCATGGAGTAGATCACAACAATGGCCGACATCAGGCTGACGCCCCAAACGGGCGAGAAACCCAGCATGACCCCTGCCATCTTGATCGCCGCCAGAAGAACGGTGGCCATGATCATCACATTGAAGAAGATACCCAGATACAGAGCCCGAAATCCTCGCAGGAATGCAGCGGTCTTGCCGCTGTAGCGAAGTTCGTAGAACTCGAGATCGGTGAGGACACCGGAGCGACGCCAGAGCTTCGCGTAGATGAAAACGGTCGTCATTCCCGTCAGCAGGAAAGCCCACCACAGCCAGTTGCCCGCTACCCCATGCTGCCTGACCATGTCCGTGACGAGATTGGGCGTGTCGGCCGAGAAGGTGGTGGCAACCATCGAGACGCCGAGCAGCCACCAGGGCATCGCACGTCCGGAAGCGAAGTATTCCGCCGAGCTCCTGCCAGCCCGCTTCGAAACCGCCAAGCCAACGACCAGCGAGAGCACAAAATACGCGGTCACAATCGCCCAGTCGAGTGTCGTCAGTCCCATCGGCGTCTCCTCAGCTTGGCCTCGAGTGGTCCGAGAGTTCTGTTGAACCGCGCGGAGTATCCCAATCGCCTGGTCCCAATTTAAGACGGAGCTGGCAGGAGAGCAACCGCTGCGACCGAAAACCGTGATCGAAACACCCAGGCCCTCGCGTGTTGAGTCAGGTTCAGCCTCCCTACGGCAAGGGGATCTCGCTAAGGATCTCGAGGTAAAGGCCTCGGCGTGCCTCAGGAGAAACCGGTTCAGAGGAGGGCGCGCTTGAGGCACCGGATCAGAGGGTGACGTCGCGGGTGCCCTCCGGAGGACCGGTGGGGCGCTCGCCTCCGCGATCCTCTGACTGCAAGGATGCCCCCGGCTCACCGCTCAAGAAGCCGCCGAAAATCCCCCCATTCCTGCGGGTTCCTCTTCGTGAAGAGCCCAGAGCTCGTCTGCAATCCGGCGGATTTCATCGGCCATGTGGAGCCTGGCAAGCCAGTCCTTTGGAATGGAGGATTCACCCCAGAAGGCCCCTGCTACTTGTCCACAGACGGCGCCGGTCGTATCGGCGTCGTCCCCAAGATTGACCGCCATCAGGACCGCCTCGCGAAAGTCCGACGCCTTGGCAAAGCACCAGAGGGCAGCCTCGAGGCAATCGACTACGTAGCCCGTCCCGCGTATCTCTTCCCCGCTTTTCCGGAGATAGCTGCCTTTGGCCAGAGCCACCAGTTTCTCGCTCCCGCAGAAGGAGTCGCGGTCTCCGAGAAGGACGTCTTCCTTTGGGCGTCCCAGGAGGGCCCGGACGAGGATTCGCGCCAGAAGACGCGCGGCGTCCAAGCACTCGGTGGCCCCGTGCGTGGTCCGCGAGCTCTCCGCTGCGTACCTCTCCGCCCGTTCCAGATCCGGGTAGGAGAACAGAGCAACGGGGGCCAATCGCATGATGCAGCCGCTGCCAGCGCTCATCGGGTGCGTGGGGCCTGCGTAGGGGTCCCCGGTGAGGAGATAGCGTTGCAGCGCCGCGGCAACGGTATTTCCGATATCAAAGCAAGTGCCCGTACTGCTCAGGTATCCTTCTCGCCACCAACGGCAGTAGCGCTCCATCTGGTCGCGCGCGTCAAAGCCGCGACACTCAATCAGGCTGGTGGCAAGGCAAAGAGCCATGGATGTGTCGTCTGTCCACTGCCCTGGGGCCAGCCCGAAAGGACCGCCTCCGACTATGTCTGTGATCGGCTCAAAGGTACCACGGGGTTGAAACTCGACGGTGGTGCCGAGGGCATCGCCCACGGCCAGCCCCAGCAGGCACCCCCGAAAGCGGTCCCGGATCGATCCCGCCTGGGAAGCCATCTTGCACCCTATTCGTCCCGACCCGTTCAGGTTTCCGGACGTCGGACGCCGCCCCGTCCACTCGGGCCGTCTCCAAGCGTCTGCGCCGGCCTTCCAGCACGCGGCTGGCAGCGGCTTACTCCTGCCCAGGGCCCGATCGCCCACCCGATTATCAGACGCAAATGCTGCGAGTCCAGAAGAGCCCAACTACCGCACAATGCCGAGATCCACCAGGACTTCCTGGAACTGATCCTCGGAGATCAGATTGCGCTTCCGCATCCGCTCCGCAAGCGTCAGCCTCTTCCGTCGCAGCCAGGCCCGCGTGGAATCGTACGGAGAATAGCGGCGTGGGTTCGGTAGAATGGATGCCAGACGGATGGCCTGCGGCACGGAAAGTTCGGCCGCAGAGCATCCGTAGTACGTGCGCGCAGCGGCTTCCGCGCCGTAGATTCCGTCCCCCCACTCGATCACATTCAGGTATAGCTCGAGAATTCGCCTCTTCGAAAGCTTCCTCTCCAACTGCCAGGCAATTGCCGCCTCGCGCAACTTGCGGATCGGCGTTTTTCTGGGGCTCAGGTAGAGGTTCTTGGCCAGCTGCTGGCTGATCGTCGACCCTCCGAATGCAAAGCGCTTTCTTTGCAAGTCCTTCTCAAACGCCTCCCGTATCGACTCCCAATCGAATCCTCGATGTTGAAAGAATTTGTCGTCCTCGGCGATGAGCACCGCGTGGACGAGGTACGGCGAGATCCGCGACAAAGGGACCCAGAACCACACGCGGCGCGGACGGCGATGGCTCTTCCGGGCTTGCTCTTCACGGTACAGCATTAAGGCCGTGGCCCGAGGATTTCCCTTGTTGAGATTGGAAACGTCTGGGACAGATATCCATAACGCTGCCAGCGCCAATGCCACGACCCCCAGCAATATCAAAGCAGTGCGGAAGAGTGCACTCCCCCGCCGACGCCTTTTCGCAATTCTTACTTCGTCCGTCATTACCGTAGGATTTCAGGCCTCCCTGCTCGTCTGCCAAATTGTCGCTGAATTTCCTCCCCCGGCAGGAGCCCCCTGCCTCTGGGAACCCTACGGGTTCGGAAACCCTTGCTTTGCCTGCCCGGGGAAACGCGCGCAAAAGGCCGTCCCGCTCCTCCTCACCCCTATGGCCGGAACTTCGTCCGAGCCCTGGGATCACCCACCGCCGAGAGGCTGAGTAATCCCACCGTGCCCAAGGTCTTCCCCCGACGGGATCGTTCCCCACGCTGCCGTAGCCAGTCCGATGATCAGACATTGGCAGCTCGTCTTGAGGGCGGACGGCGAAGGCTCTGAGGGCCGTTCAGCCCTCGTGACTGGACTCCAGAGCACGGTCGATCGCAGCGAGCTCTTCGGCGGTAAACTCCAGGTGCTCCAGCGCCGCGACGTTTTGCTCCAGCTGGCTTACCTTGCTGGCCCCAATGAGTACTGAGGTCACCTCCGGGCGGCGGAGGAGCCAGGCGATCGCCATCTGGGCGAGAGACTGGCCGCGGGCCTGGGCAATCCGGTTTAGGGCACGAACCTTGGCCAACTTGTCCTCGGTGATTTGCTCAGGGCGTAGGAACCCGTGCGGCTTGGCGGCGCGCGCGTCCGGTGGTATTCCGTGGAGGTAGCGGTCCGTCAGCA
This sequence comes from candidate division KSB1 bacterium, assembly GCA_034506315.1. Lineage (GTDB taxonomy): Bacteria > Zhuqueibacterota > Zhuqueibacteria > Oleimicrobiales > Geothermoviventaceae > Zestofontihabitans. The sequence continues at coordinate 19,222 of JAPDPT010000044.1, forward strand.
GACCCTGAGCCAGCGGGGAAAAAGCGATGCAGCCGATCCCCAGCTCCCGCAGGGTGTCGAGGAGGCCGTCCTCAACCCACCGGTCGAACAGGTTGTACCTGGGCTGGTGGATCAGACAGGGCGTGCCAAGGTCCCTCAGGATCGCCGCCGCCTGTCTTGTCTGCTCCACGCCGTAGTTCGAGATGCCGACGTATAGCGCTTTCCCTTGCCGCACGGCCTGGGCCAGAGCCCCCATGGTCTCCTCCAGGGGCGTTTCTGGATCGTACCGGTGACTATAGAAGATGTCCACGTACTCAAGACCGAGCCGCCGCAGGCTCTGATCCAGGCTCGCCAGGAGGTATTTCCGCGATCCCCACTCGCCGTAGGGGCCGGGCCACATGTAATAGCCCGCCTTGGTCGAGATAATCAGCTCGTCCCGGTAGCCTGCGAGATCCCGGCGAAGGATCCTCCCAAAGTTCTCCTCCGCGCTCCCGGGCGGTGGACCGTAGTTATTGGCCAGGTCAAAATGCGTGATGCCCAGATCAAAGGCCCGCAGGACGATTGCGCGGGCCGTGGAGTAGTCGTCGACCCCGCCGAAGTTGTGCCACAGGCCAAGGGAAACAGCCGGTAGCTTGATGCCGCTTCGTCCGCAGCGCCGGTAGATCATCCGCTCGTATCGATGCTCATTGGGGACCATGATTACCTCCGCCCTCCGGCCAATCGTCCGATCGCCATGCCCCTACCTACGGCTCTCCACCCCCCTGTAGTGCCGAAACGATCCCTTCTCGTCTAACGCACGGAGAAGCGGTAGATGGTGGTCTGGTGGTATTTTTCTCCCGGCCGCAGCACCACGGACGGGAAATGCGGCTTGTTCGGCGAGTCCGGGAAGTGCTGCGTTTCCAGGCAGAAGCCGCTGCGGTGGCCGTAAACCTTGCCCCCCTTGCCCACGTGGTGCCCGTCCAGGAAATTTCCGCTGTAGAACTGGAGTCCTGGCTCGGTAGTCCAGACCTCCATTACACGACCCGAGGTGGGCTCGTAGACCGTAGCGGCCAGAGCCAGCGTCCCTCCGCTCGAATTCAGCACGAAATTGTGGTCGTATCCGCGTCCGAAGCGGAGCTGTTCGTCGTCCCAGTCAATGCGCTCGCCGATGGCGATCGGCTGGCGGAAATCGAAGGGGGTGCCTTCCACGCTCCGCAACTCGCCCGTTGGGATGAGGCCAGGGTCCACCGGTGTGAAGCAATCCGCGTTGATCTGCAAAACGTGACCCAGGATATCGCCACTGCCCTGACCCGCCAGGTTGAAGTAGCTGTGGTGGGTCAAGTTCACAATCGTAGGTTTGTCCGTGGTGGCCTCGTAGTCGATGCGCAGCTCGTTCTGGCTGGTCAGTCGGTAGACGACGGTGGCGCGGAGGTTCCCGGGATACCCCTCCTCGCCATCCGGGCTGAGGTAGGTGAGCTGGACGCCCACCGCGTCCTCCTCCTGGAGAGGGCTTCCTTCCCAAACCACCTTATCGAAACCCTTCAGCCCACCGTGGAGGTGGTTTGGACCGTCGTTGGTGGCCAGCTGGTATTCTACGCCGTCAAGCACAAAGCGGCCCTTGGCGATCCGGTTGCCGTAGCGACCCACGATCGCTCCGAAGTACGGCGAATCGGCCAGGTACTTCTCGAGCTTGTCGTAGCCCAGAACGATGTCACCCAGCTTGCCCTCACGGTCGGGAACCTCCAGGGAGACGACGATGGCACCGTAGGTGATAATGCGGGCCTTGAGGCCGTTTGGGTTCACCAGGTCGAAGAATTCCACCGCCCGTCCATCGGGCATTTTCCCGAAGATGCCCCGCGTGACCTGCATTTTGCCTCCTTGCTCCTTGTTGCAGCCGCCGAAGGCGAGAAAACCAAGACACAGGACAACTGCGGCAATCCCACTCACCCGTGCCATGTCCCTGCACTCCTTGACTTAGTGGAACAGCATCCCCGGCGGAACCGGCTGTTTGGGAATACCTGGGCCCTCGACGGACAACTCGAGGGTCTTGCCTCCGCGCTTCTGGAAATAGTCCAGACGAATGGCGTGGAGCCCTTCTTCCAGTGCGATGGCCCCGGACCTCGTTCTGGCACCGTGGAGTCCGTCGTTGTCCACCACCAGCTGATCATCGATCTTCAAGCGGGAGCCATCGTCGGAGGTTAGGGAAAACACGTAGACCCCCGTGACGGGGACCCTCAGGTATCCTTGGAACAGGAGCCCGAACTGCTCGGCGCGGCGGGCTGGGCTCAGGTCCACCGAGGCAGACACGGTCTCCTCCACCGGTTGCACCTGTCCAAAGTCGGGAAGGCTATCCCAATCGCCCTCGAAGTAGCGGATTACCAATCCCTGGGCCAGGTCCTCTTTCGCCGCGGCCGGCACGGGCAAGACCTTGCGGAAGGTGTAGGTGGCCACCTCGCTTTCCCTTCCCTCCGGCCAGAAAGCCTTCGCCTTGAGCACACAGTCCTCCGCGATGGAAATAGGCTCCCGGTAGACGGGGTCGTCCCGTGTGGGGGTGCGGCCATCGAGCGTGTACCGAACCGTGGCTCCGGGGCGGAAGGCGAGGAGCTGCGCCTCGAGGCGGTCAATGAAGATCGTCGCCCGATTGGCCAGCCGCGGCGGAAGGTATCCCTGGTTTGCCGAGAGCACGACCTCGGGCGGAATCTTAACGACCTCGCGGTCGTAGGTGAGCAGGCCGTTGTTTTCGGTTTCCACATCCGTGAGCTGGGTATAGACGGCCGCGCTCAGGCCCTCCTGCAAGGAGAGCCAGTGAACCTCCGAGAGGACCTCGACGTACCGGCGGGCAAGCTGCTCGCGTGTGGGCAAGAGATCGTAGCCCCAGCCCCGGTCGGTCCAGGTGTGACCCTGGACTACATGGCCGAGCCCACCGAACTCGCCCAGCACCGCAGCCCGGTGCGGCTCGACGGGAGGGGCTACAGGGTCGGGATATGAGTGGACGTCGTGCACGTCGCCCACGCCAGTATCGGTCCAGCCGCTGGCATTGTTCACCAGCCGGGTCGGATCCAGCTGCTTGACCATGGTCACGATGCGCTCCGTGTCGTACTGGCCCCACCCCTCGTTGAACGGCACCCACATGATGATGCAGGGATGATTGTACCGGCCGGTGATCATGGCCGTCAGCTCGCGCTCGAACTGCTCCCGTTCCTCCGGCGTTCGGTTGGCCCCCGACGGCATATCCTGCCACACGAGAAGCCCCAGCCGGTCGCACCAGTAGTACCAGCGGTCCGGCTCTACCTTCACGTGCTTGCGGACCATGTTAAACCCGAAACGCTTCATCATCTCGACATCCCACCGGAGGGCCTCATCGGAGGGGGCGGTGTGGATGCCGTCGGGCCAGAAACCCTGGTCCAGGGGGCCGATCTGGAACACGGGGGAACCGTTGAGCAGGATACGCGTGACCCCATTGCTATCAGGGCCGATGGCGACCTTCCGGAGGCCGAAATAGCTGGTGACCTCGTCTACCGGGCGTCCGCCGGCATGAAGCCGGATCTTCAAATCATAGAGAAAGGGATCATCCGGGGTCCAGAGTCGCGGCGACGGGATAGAAAGGACGAGGGCCTCGCCAGCCGGCCCGGATTGACGTGCGACGACGCGGCCCTTCGCGCTGGCCACGGCTTCCAGCGTCAGCCCCTCGCGCCCGCCACCGATTCTTGTCCGAATGATCAAAGAGCTCCGATCCACATCCGGAGTCAGCTGGAGCGACTCGATGTAGCTTTCGGGCACGGGCTCGAGCCATACGGTCTGCCAGATACCGCTGGTCGGGGTGTACCAGATGCCGCCGGGGTTCAGGGTCTGCTTGCCAACCGGCTGGCCGCCGGCATTGGTTGGATCCCAGACCGCGACTACGAGCTCCTGTTCCCGGGTCGTCCGCAGGGCGGTCGTGATGTCCAGGCTAAACCGGTCGTACCCGCCGCGGTGCTCGCCCACGCGGTTTCCGTTCACGAAAACCTCGGCCTCCCAGTCGACGGCTTCGAAGTGGAGAAGTACGCGCCTGCCTTTCCACGCCTCCGGCAGGCGAAACGTGCGTCGGTACCATAGGCGCTCCCCAGGATCGACCTTCCTGCCGAGGCCCGAGAGCGCTGATTCGACCGGAAACGGGACAAGAACCTCAAGCGGAAACGAAGCGGGACGCGGAGCCTCCCGGGACACGATGGCCAGCTGCCAAAGCCCATTGAGGTTCAACCAGTCCCCGCGCATCATCTGCGGTCGTGGGTACTCGCGCCAAACGTTGTCCGGCGAGACCTTCTTCCCCCAGCGCGTGAGGAGGGGGCTTGGCGCTGGCTTCCAGTTAGAGCCCGATCTGTGACGTCCGGGCAGGGACGCCAGGAGCATAGGCACCACAATGGCCGTCGCGATCAGAGCAGCTCGTCGACCTGAATCCATCGGTGTCCTCCGAATCTCGCCACGCGATATTGCCCACCGCCCATGCGCTGTCACACCCTCATTTCGAACGGTCCAGAGGCTGCGCCCCCTTCACCCTGAGGTTTTCCGCCCCAGTTGCCGCCCCCTCCCGGCCCTGACAGAGAATACAGCGGCGTCTGGCAACCCTACTCCTTTCCCTCCGACGCCGAACGCGCGCCCACAGCACGACCCGGCCTACCTACTCGTATTGCTCCTGAGCTCGGTTCCGCCACCCTGGCGCGCCTCGGGCTGCGACCCCCACGTGCACGAACGGCGCGTCTTAGTACCCCTCCAATTAGCGGATCGACCGGAAAAAGTCAATAGTTTTGTCGGTTCGGAAACCGCCTCTCCCGTGGCGTGGAACTAAGAGGAGGCAGGAGACGGGAACACACGAAAACTCGAGGGCAATCTCTATCTGCTCCTGAACCCCGCGGCGCTTCTCCCGTACAGGCCAGCTTTTGGTCGCCACCCCCTTGTTTGAGTGGCACTACGGCAAGAGAAACGAGTCGACAGCCTTCCCTACGCGCCCCGCACCCTCGAAGCCAAGCGTGCACGAAGTGAGGGGTGTGTGGCGGTCCCTTCTCCACCCTTCGCGGGTCCACCCAAAAGGGAGAGGCCAGCGACAAGCCATGTTGCCGACGAACGCTCGAGGAGAGCCTCACGCCGAGATGAAGAGGCGTCGAGCGCCCTCACCGCGGGCTGACGCAGCGGGGCGCTACCCACGGGTCTCGCCTTACGGGAGCCTGAGACGGCGATCCGCTCCGGACCCGTCGTACATTCCAAGCATGTTCCTCCCAAACAACGGTTCTTAGCGGATCCGTCTCGGGCCAACGTCTGTCAGCCGCAATTTTGCCCCGGCAGTCATCGTTGGCCGAAAGCGCTTTCGGCCGTCCCGGCCACGCGTGTTTAGGGCTTAACGGGTACAATCCGCGCGGCCCAGCCCCCTCCCGGTGCCAGATGAATCGCTTCTCGATGGCCTGAATCGATCGTCTTGGCGACCCGCTTGTAGTCCATGGCGCAGCGGTCCGCGTTGATGCCATCCTGGTAGGCGTACATCTGGTATGTGCCTTTGCCGAGGAAGGAGAAATCCACAACCAGATCGCGAGGAGTCCAGTTCGTCATTGCGCCGACCCACCACTCTGCGCCGTGGCGACGGGCGATTACGATATACTCCGCGACTCGCGCGTCGAGAACTCGGGTCTCATCCCATACTGTGGGCACTTTGGCCAGGAACTCCATGCACTCCGGCTCCCGAAGGTAATGCGTGGGGCTATCGGCAAGCATCTGCAGGGGGCTTTCGTAGACCACGTACATCGCCAGCTGGTGGCAACGCGTGCCTTGGCTCATCGGCAGGGTGAAGATAGGACGGAACTGGTCGCGTGTGGCGTTCCACATGGCTCCGGGCGTGTAATCCATCGGTCCGGCAAGCATTCGGATGAAGGGGAGGGTCACCGCGTTGTCGGGCGAGGCCCCGTCGCTCCACTTACTCCACTCCAGACCGCGTACGCCCTCGCGGGTGAGGACATTGGGATAGGCGCGCCGTAAACCGGTGGGCTTATGGGACCCGTGGAAATCCACGATCATCCGCCGCCGGGCCGCCTCCCGCGCTACCCGCCAGTAGAAATTCACCACCTCTTGATCATCCCGCTGCATGAAGTCGACCTTGATCCCCTTAATGCCCCACCGCTCGAACTGATCCAGGGCTTCCTCCATCTGGCTCTCCAGGGTTTTCCAGACGACCCAGAGGATGAGCCCCACGTTCTTTTGGCGCGCGTAGGCCGTTAGCTCGTCCATGTCAATCTCTGGATTGACCTCCAGAAGGTTTCCGAGCTTGTACCACCCCTCGTCCAAGATGACGTATTCGATGCCGTAGCGGGCAGCGAAGTCGATGTAGTACTTGTATGTGGCCGTGTTCACCCCCGCCCGGAAGTCGACGCCGTAGACATTGAGCGCATTCCACCAGTCCCAGGCAACCTTGCCCGGCTTGATCCACGAGGTGTCGTCCAGCTCGAGCGGGCGCGCGAGCTTGTAGACCATCTGGCTTTCTACGAGGTCGCCGTCGCGGTCCGCAATGACCAGCACCCGCCAGGGGAACGCGCGCTCGCCACGGGTCCTGGCCAGAAAGTCCGCCCGGCGCGTCGGCACGATGTCCCGGTCGTTAAGGGCACTATCCTGCAGAACGTAGCGCGGGAAAAGGCCCACCAAACACGTCGGCGACTCGGCTGATCCCGCCAGGTACATCCCCGGGTAATCCTCCAAGTCGGACTCGGTGATGGCGATCTTTGGCCCCTGAGGAATCTCGACGAGCGCGGGCAGCGAACAGAAACGGCCGGGACCGATCTGGCTCAGGGGAATGTGCAGGTAAAGCCTCTCCGAGTGCGAGACAAAGCTTTCCTCCTCGGGGAAGTACGTCGTGCAGTCCATGGGGAATCGGAACGTGGCCTCCTCGTTCTTGACAATGATTTCCCCCGGAAGACGGGTGACGAAGCGATAGGCCACGCCGTCATTATAGGCGCGGAAAATCACGGAGAAGCCCTCGCGGAAGTGCAACGTAAGCTCTCGGCAGTGGTCGACGACCTCGGCCGACTTCTCTCGGACCACGGGGCGGATTATCTGATGGATCTCCTGTCGACTCGTGCGGAGAAGCTTGGAGCCTCGCCCCAGAACCGTGCCATCCCCGAGGGTCAGGGAAATGCGGGAGGGCGAAACGATTTCGCGTCCGTCGTGGCGTACCGCATAGGTGATCGTTGGGCCAATGCGGATGATCACCTGCGTGCGCCCATCCGGAGAGGAAAGGGAGAGTTCTCCTGCTCGGCCATTTACGAAGAGCCCTGCGACCAGGGCAAAGAGAAGCCGATACATCATCCTACGCAAACCTCTCATGGTCCTTCCTCCCTGCCTTTATCGATGCGCAACTGCGGAGTCGTTAGCGATGGTCGGCATTATCGGTCGCCGCCTCTTCCCCGCTTTGCCCGACTCTTGGGAACTGACATCTTCCCGGGGTCCGTGCGATCTCCCTGCACCAATGCGCTGATCGGGTCCTCGTCTCTGGTGGGACAACCCAATCCTCCAACTCGGCTCCGCGGCCTGGACAGGATAGATAACTCTCCTCTTGCGGTCAAGGGGAACTTTCTTTGGAACGGACAAATCCGCCCTGATCGCCCTCGGTCATCAAGTGCCTCTTGGAGACTGGGCGCAACAGGTATCGTACTGGAACTCCGGACTGAAAGAATCGCGGGGATTCCGCAATCAATCTGTAGCAAGCCCTCTTAGCCCTCGCCGACCGAGGCAACTCGCGTCCACCGGACGCCACTGCCTTGGGTCCGACGGACACCGTTGCCGCCATCGCCTGATTTGATTCCACCCACAGGGTAGCCTCAACAGCTGCGCGACTGCTTGGAGCCCGGAAGCGTGTGCGTCGCCGACCTCGATCCTGCTAGGCTTAACGCCAGGCAGCCCAGCCCGTCTTCAATGACTGGAGGGACAGCGCAGATACCAATCGACCCATTTCGCCTCCCGAGCGGTAATGATCGAACACAGCCTGTATGTGCGGCCGGCGTTGGTCCGAAAAGGAACCCTGGAGAACCTCAACCGCAGACTCTCCCCGCTTAGCGTCGACGTGCGCTCTGGTAGAAGCGCGTTTCTCCTGTGCCTACTGCCGGACCGGTGGCCGTCCAAGAAGACGATCAGGCTGCTGCGTGTCTTGCGGCGCTGCGGAACGACTACGGCCTCTCCCCCATGGTCTGAAATCGCAGCAGGAACGTCGCTGATCGGGAGGCTTTGGAAACGGAAACCCCCGATAGGTTACGGCGACGAAAAAAGCTATTGCCTTCGCCGCGCGGAGATAATATCTTTATTTGGACTTGGAGCGCGGGCGAGTCCGCAACCCTTCCGACAAGGAGCCCGCCCTACCGCTTGCGGTGCGAATCCTGCCCGACGTTTCGCCTGCCGCTGGATGACACGTATTCCTGTGACCTCGTTGGTTCTCGTCCGAAGTCCGCTTGTGGGGTGTTCATGAGCCAGGGCTCACTCCCCCGCGAGAGAGCGCCGGATTGCCCTTGCGGCCTAAGAGAAGGGCCAGGTGGAGCACTTGGCTATTCACCCCATCGAACGTGACTGGGGCACGGGATCACAGTGGATGCCCCAGACCCCGTGCGGAGGGGGATGAGAACATCGCTCCTGCAAGAGGCAACTCTGAGGAACGCAGTTCGCCGAGCTCCGTGACTCCATCGCCTCTGCACAAGAGAGAGGTCTGAGATACTCAGCACCACTTCCGGACGAGAAGAAAAGACGGGGATCCTCGCCAGCGGACCAAGCAGATGATCGCGAAGGGAGTGATCGCAGGCCTGTCAAGTCGATCACGGGACGGGACTCTCAAGCGGGTGGAGAACGCACGGATCGGAAGAAGGCGTAGTACGGGATGTGAGGCTCGACCGTAGGCTCCGAACGCAAGCCGGGGGGCAAGGGAGCGAGGGCTTCAGCCCAGCGGGGCATTTGTCAGGAGGTTGGGGAAAGCCAGCGAGGAGGTCTGCCATGACCCTCAGTCGATCCAAAACACAGGAGACATCTCGGGGCAAATACTCGCGTCGGCCCGATCTCCGCCGGATAGACAGGGAGAGAGTGCAATTGCACGCGTTCGGTCTCCTCATGGTCCTTCTCTTGGCCGGAAATTTGGTTCGGAGCGGATCCATCGGGTGTAACGGCCGGAATCCCAACCTTGGACCTGAAATCACAGAAAGGGGTTCGGCGACGGGCCTGGCTATTTCTCTTAAGGCCCTCCAGGAGCAGCTAAGGGCCTCAGCGGCCCCAGCAGCGGAAAACCTTTTTGGAATTACCAAAGTCATCGGGGCTGTTGCCGATCCTGTCCAGCACGATTTGATCCTCCTGGGAATTCAAGACTCGACGTTACCAGCCTTGTATCTGGACGACTTCGTGGTGGCATTACGGAACGCTCGGCTCGTATATGCCGAGAGGGAACCTGGAGTCATTCGTTACACGCCGCCTTCCTGTTCCATTGACCCCCAGGCCGAAACGTTGGCAAACCTTGAGGTTGTTAAGCGCCAGATCAACGCCACGATGGATACGGCGGAAGTGGAGAGTTTGCTGCACACCTGGAATAACACCTGCTCCGAGCAGCAATCCGTGCGCATATGGGGGGTGCCGAGAAACTGCCGCTTTGCCCGGGTCATGGTAGAAGCCGATTACTTCATGAAGAGGGTTGCTGATGGGTCGGCCTCGTTCAGCGTCCAAGGGTTCCAAAGCCTATCGGACATGATGGCGGATGCGGCCACAGCCGCAATCCTGAGCAATCAACCCGTCTCAGTAGGATCGATGAATCGGTTTTGGTTTGCGGCTGGTGAGGTGCGTCTCGCAGCGGAAGGGAACATCACCACATTTTCCAAATGCCAGGTACGCCTGTTAACCGAACAGGAGTATCTTGCGGAGGGTGGAGAAACGGTCGGGACGGGCCGAGCCGATCCCTTGGCGCAGAAGTTCGCCCAGCGCTTCACGGAAAAATATTCCGAGATCGCTAAGGAGGCGCCCATCTACGCAGAACCCCAGGCGTTATTTCGGCTCTTCGCACTGGTCAAGGCTCTTGAGCACAGGAACCTGCTGACCGGGTCGGGTTGCGACCTCTCCTACCTGATTCAAGAGTATCCGCTCAAGGAAGTGCCGGTGCCGGAGACGCTCCCAGGCATTTCCAATGTCAAGAAAGTACGCATTGAACGTCAGATCTCCGGTGGGTCTCTCTTGATCCTTCTCTGGTTACCCTCTTGTGGGGGCGTTTCGATGGACGTCAGTATTGGCCCTGCCACCTTCCCCGCATTGAGTCCTGCGGACCGCCAGATGCTTCGGGAAATGGGCAAGAACGTACAGCAGTCCAGACCTTCCCTAGACGCAGCCTTTTGGCCCTTCGTCATTCCTATTAGCCCCGACAAGTTTGGCCAGATTCCGCTCCGTTCCGAATCGAAACTGGGTTAACGTGCGGCAGGGCCGGGGATGCCCAATCAGATAATTACAACCCTCGATTCTCGGAACACTCTGCGGATCTGCCGGATCTCCCGCGGGGGGATGGGCGAGGTGTACAGGGCCCAGAGGATGGAGGACAACCGGGTGTACGCCCTGAAAATACCGCTTTTCGACATGGATAGCCTCAGGTGGCATGTGGGCGGTCCGCTCAAGGTGCCGGAAGTTGCCAGCATGCTTCGAATGTTCATCTGGGAAGCCCAGGTTTGGATCACCCTGGGCAAACATCAGAACATCGTTCAAGCCCACTGGTTCGAATGGCTACCGGGATATCGACCAGGGATCCTCGTGGAATATGTTCAGGGGGAAAGAACCCTGAGAGATTGGGTGGGGAAGGCCCACGTGCACGGTGGACTGCCGGCAGTAATCCAGATCTGTGTGCAAGTCCTTACAGGACTGATCTACGCAAAGGAGCAGTTTACGGCGGAGTTTGGGACCGAATTTGCTCACCGTGACATGAAGCCCGAGAACGTAATGCTCACTGCGGACGGTCTTGCTAAAGTTACCGACTTCGGCCTGGCAAGAAGGGGAGTCAATGATGCTGTGCAATGCGGGACCCCACCCTACATGGCTCCGGAGCAATGGAAAAGAAACGAGACCGATGAGCGAACCGATGTGTACGCTGTCGGATGCATGATCTTCGAGTTGCTGACAGGCACCCCGCCATTTCGAGAATACGATAGGCGTGTATTGGAAGCCAGACACCTGGGAGAACGTCCCTCCCTCCCCCCAAAAACAAACTGGGGAGAAGAAATCCCGCAGGACTTGCATCGCATCCTGATGACCTGTCTCGAAAAGAACAAGGACAAGCGGTTTACCTACAACGAACTAAGAGATCGCTTGCGGTATCTCTACTACTGTTTGACTGGCCAGAATCTTTGTCTCCGCGACAGGGGCGAATTCCTGGACGCCGAAGACCTGTCAAGAAAGGCCGTAGCTCTTGCCCGCCTGGGCAAACTGAATCGCGCCTTCGATTGCATCAATGAAGCAATCCGGCTATGCCCTCGTGAGCCGAAATACTACGTGGACCGAGGGGCGTTTTTCTTCGAAACCCCTAGGTATAGCGAAGCCTTGGGAGAATTCGATCGAGCCCTTGCTCTGGATCCCCGGTTGTCGAAGGCAATACTAGGGAAAGCGCATATACTGGCTATCAGGGGGTCCTACCGGGATGCGTTGGTTCTTTACCGTACCGTCCAGCTTATCGACCCGTACATGCCGGAAGCGTACCTCGGTCTGGCAAACACCTTCGCCTTCCTGGGAGAATACAGCCGCTCCCTGGAAGCCTATCGTCAGGCAGAACGCTTAGGGAGACCGGCGGAAGCGCACTTGGGAATGGGAAACGTCTACTGGCTCGCAGGCGATCTCCAGAAGGCCGAGCGCGAATACCATATCGCTATCGATCACAATCCGTTCGACGGCAGGATATACACGCAGCTCAAGCGGTTTTATGAAGCACAGGATCGGACGGAGGAAGCGAAAAAGTACGGGCGCCTGGCTCGTGAGCTGCAGTTATTCGCACCACCACTGGAAGAGCGTCCGGCGCCGACCTGAGTAGCTGGAAACAGACCACTGGACGGATCTCCAACAGGAAGAGGGGGGCCGAGTAGTGCGCTGAGGCCAACGGTGCGTGTTCCCCCGAGAAGGGGCCCTCGCAATAGGCGGGGGATGCATGGCGGCGGGTTTGCGATCATCGGTAAGCGTAAACGAGTCAGGCCCGAGGGCGTGCAAACAGACTTCGAGGTTGGATCATCGAGAAAAATGTTGGTCGCCATAGTGGCAGCCTGGAGCAGACAGCAAGGCCGAGTTTGCTGTTGGCCTCGCCTGGAAAAGTCGGAAGCCAGACTGGGTACGCACGCATGCAACAAGCGGTCTCCACGGGAAC
>JAPDPT010000045.1 GCA_034506315.1 candidate division KSB1 bacterium
TCCTGTCTTACCATCGCTTTGACCTCCGACGAGACCGATAGCAACACCGAAACAACGGCGACCAGACACCCGATCCCCTTCCACAGAGCGCTCTTCATCTGCCACCTCCGGACAGTTACCCGCTTCCCTGCCCGATCGCGTACCCACCTTCCCGCGAAAGACAAGCGCCTTAGCCTCCGTCTTGCGCGAGACCGGAACACACGGCTCGTTACGGGGCCACCTCTGTTCACCAGGGCCCCAAGCAGCTCTCTCCGCCAAGGGCCGCCTGAAGATAGTGAATCCCACGGGTTTCGCAAACAGACGATAGGCAAAGCCACTGCCCCTTCGAGCCCGCCGGGTTCAACTTTCTTGGCCGATGGGACCCGGTCTTGTCCGCTGTCGGGGAAAGGGCTTGATTTTGGCGGGGGGATTTGTAAATTTTCGGCTGGTCCGCCGGGGTGGTGGAACTGGTAGACGCAGGGGACTCAAAATCCCCCGGGCTCTTGCCCGTGCGGGTTCGACTCCCGCCCCCGGCACCCTCAGCAGTCCCGGCGACCCTTCCGGTCGGCGGGGCTTTTTCTTTGCCTTCGCGAAGGGATCGTGCAGAAGCCTACCTCGACGCCGGACGCTCCGGAGGACGGGCCAGTTCGCTTGTCGCTCCCCAGGGAGCCCACCTCCTGCGCAAGAGCGGGGGGTTCCTTCACGTGGACACTGCCTTTACTCTTTCTCGCCCAAATAGATGTGACGATCGAGAAGCTTGACGTAACTGCTCCATCGCCGTCCAGGCTCCTCTTCCCTCTCGATGATCCTCTGGATCCCTGCGACCCGGGAGTCAATCTCGTCGGCGTAGTGGAGGAGGACCGCCTCCAGGGTGGCCGGCTTCACAGGACTGCCCTTCTCGGGCTCACCGTGGTGGCTCAAGATGAGGTGTAGGACTTGGTTCAGCCGGTTCTCCGTGAGTCCCGTGACGCGCGCCGCTGCCTCATGGACCAGCCGGACGCCGATCGTAATATGCCCCAGCAGCCGCCCGGCGTCTGAGTAGTCGATGAAGCCGCTCGCCTCCAGCTCGAATGCCTTGCCCACATCGTGCAAGATGGCCCCGGCGCGCAGCAACTGTCGATCGATCCCCTCGTAATGGCCGGACAGGAAATCGGCGATCTGCAGCACCGAAAGCGTGTGCTCCAGCAGCCCACCTAGGTAGGTGTGGTGCCAGAGTTTCCCTGCCGGCGCCTGAAGAAAGCGTTCGCGCGTGCGGGGCTCGGAGAGGGTTTCAAGGACCAGAGCCCGCAGCGGAGGATCGGTAATTCTCTCCACCTCCGCAAGCAGGCGCTGGAACAGCATTTCTGGGGACTCCTGCGATCGCGGAAGCAGATCCACCTCGGAAAGGGGGTCCTCAGGCGTGGCGCGACGGATCCGCTTCAACCTCAGCATCAGTCGGTCTTGGAACTCCATCACGGTACCCTGGACCTTCACTATCTCCCCCTCGCTGATCTCCTGGTACCATTCCTTCGGCTGCTCCCAAAGGGTAGCGCCAATCCGTCCAGAGGCGTCCCCCAGCTCCAGAAAGAGGTAGGGGTCATTGCTCTCCTTTTGGGTCCGAATTTGTTTCTTGCGCACGACGAAAAATCCGATGACCGAATCAGCGGGCCGAAGATCCACGATGCGGGGTTGCTTCCACATGGGGCCTCCTTCAAGGCGATAGAATCAAGGTCCTGACATTGGAGCCGCGGAGGCCGATCGACACCAAGCGTCCCTGCCTCCACATCTCAATCAGGTTCGCGAAGTAAGGGGTTCTCGGGATTTCGCATTGGCCGGGGACGGTGACCGCCCAGACCTGCGGTTCTGGTGAGGACAGGTCCGCGACGAGTCTCAGGGACGGACCAACCCTTGCCGTGAAATCCCCTTGCAATCCAAAAGCCGCGTTGTTGATCGTGCAGATCCCTCCGGGGTGCGGAAACGTGCCGGCGTTCAGAGCTCGGGCTGCGATCCAGTTCACGGCCAGCGGGTGCTGAAAGACCACCCGATGCAACTCACCCCACCTCCAGCGGCCGGGGTCGTCGCCCAGTTTCCCTTTGAGGAAGGCAAAGGCCTCGCGGTAGGCTCGGAGCACGGTCTCCCGCACCGACTCCGGGCCGGGGGTGCGGACGTCGTCGAACCACGAGCTCTGGCCCTCCGTCAGGAGCCGGAGCAGAACCCGCAGAGGCAAGTTGGGTAACAGCGTGAAGTGGGCGTAGAGCGTATCGCCCATCTCGTCCTTAAAGACACTCTCCGAAAGCTTGAGCAGGAAGGCAGCGTAGAGGGCGGGCTCGAGGCCTTGCCTGGCCATTCGCCCATCCCACTGCCGAAGGAGGAGCAGGAAGTCCGTCTGTCGCCGATCCAGGCTATCCATCGGAATCCACTTGGTGGCTTCCTGGACGAAGCGGACCGCGTAGACCGAGACGGTGTCGAGCTGCATCTTGCGCAGATCATCGGCAGTCCAAGTGGTGCCCGAGCTTAGGAGCTGGCGGATGCGCTCGATCCGACCCGAAGGCTCCCAGTAACACGACAGGTATTCCCTGGCCCCGGGGGGAATGTAGTTCGCAGAGGCCACGAATCCGTCAGGAGGATCAAGGAGCTCGGGCATCTCCCCGTACGGGACCAGCCCGATCCATCGGTCGCGTTCTTCCCAGGCCCGCCGCAGGAGGAGGCCCGGCCACTGCCGGCGTGGCACTCGCCCCGCCAGCTTGTACGCGATCCGCCCCTGGACGTCGGCGAAGACAAAGTTCTGGGCAGGAGCCAGGTAGTCCTCCAGAGCCCGGATGGCCTCCGTCACGGTCTGGCTGGCAGCCAGGCGCAGATACGCCCGGACCTCATCGGACTGCTCGTACCCGATCCAGGAAAGGGCCACCGCGTGCGCCGAATCCCGGAGGAGGTGTGAGACAAGGGGTCCCCGTGGCGTCAGGTGAACCGCAAAACGGGTCGGCTTTTCCCCTTTGACGAAGAGGGTGTCCCAAACGGTCCGGACAGGCTCGGGGCCTGCCGGTCCCTGGCACTGGCTGCTGTCTTTGCTCAGCTCTTCCAGGAAAAAGTCGACATCGTCCAGCATCCCGTTGGTGACGCCCCACGCCACCCACCGATTGCGCCCCACGATGATCCCCGGCACGCCGGGAATATTGGCCCCCAGGGCCTCGTAGTCGTCGCACCGAAGCGACAGGAGGTACCAGAATCCAGGCGAGAGAAAGAGCAGGTGTGGGTCGTTACAGAGGATGGGGCTTCCCGAAATCGTACGGCTCGGGGCGACAGCCCAGTTGTTGCTGCCGCTAGCGGTAGCCGGCACCGTTTGCATCAGGGCAAGCCAATGGTACCACCGGACTCCGCCGGCGAGGCTTGTGTCTTGGAGCGTCGAGCTCAGGATACCCGGCTCCGGCTCAATTTCAGCCACCTTGGCCAGTCCCAAGCTGTCCACAAGCTGGCTGTAGACGGGGTCAACAACCCAGCCCATGGACAACGACCAGGCCAGTAGGCGCGAGATCACCAGGCAATCCTGCGGACGCCAGGGCTGCGGCTTATAGCCCAATAGAGCGAATTCGAGGGGCAGCTTATCCCCTCTCTGCCGGATACAAGCGTTTACCCCTTCCGCAAATGCCTGGAGGATTTCCCGGCTCTCAGCGCTCAATCCGCTCCAACTTCGCTCGGCGACGTCTGCCAAACGCAGGCTCAAAAAGAGGCTGTCGTAACGGATGGCTTGCCGGCCGATCACCTCTGCCAGGCGTCCCCTGCCAAGGCGCCGGAAAAAGTCCATTTGCCACAGGCGGTCCTGGGCCAGCACAAAGCCCTGCGCGAAGAACAGGTCGTGGCGATCCCGCGCGGTGATGTGCGGGATCCCGTACGGATCTCGTTCCACCCGGACCTCATCGTGGAGCCCCGGGCAGAGCAGGCGGCCTTCGTACGGCGGAGCTGGAACCCGCAAGAAGAGCCTGCACACCAGCCCCAGGGAAAGCAATACCGCAACCGCAACGGCTGCACTTCGCAGGACCTTGCCTACCATCTCGCCTCCTGCGATCGAAAAAAGGGACCGCCGGCGGATCCCCGCTGACCGTGCGCGTACCCCCGAGGCGAGGGCGGTCGCTCGAAACGTCCGCGGCCTGCTTTGCCCTATGGCCGCGGTTGGCGCCTCGCCTCCTTGACTGCCTCACTGGTCGTCGTATCCCTCCGCGCCACACTCCTACGGGAGTCGGCCGAAGGCGACACTTCGGAAGGCTGTGTCTGCGGCTCACTGGCGGTTTTGCGCGCCACGCCTTGGATCGTGGGCTCCGGTTGTTGCACGGCGGGAGCACCCACGCCTGCCTCGGGGACCCCGCGACGTCGAAAATCGCGAGGCTGGGGCAGAGGCTCTTCGGCCCTTGCAGCCTGGTCCGAAGCGCCCTCCTCCTGCCACCAAGGTATCCCGTAGTAGAACTCCCAGGCGTAGTAACCAGCCGCGGACGGCGGCACCTCCACAGGCCAGAAGCTCTCGGCCCGGGCGGAGTGACAGCTCCAGCAGTCGTCCCGCGGGCTCACCTTCAGGGGCTCGTCGTTCTCACTGCGGAATACCGGATGCCGCAGCGTCGTGTAACAACCGAGCAAGCTAAGAATACCGCCCATCACGAGCACAGCTAAGAACCTGCGCACCGAGGGATCACCTCCCGGTTGTATCGTCGATCGAAGCTCCCTTTCCCCTTCGAACCGGACCGCGCGGGCTTCGGCTAAGATAGACCACCGCTCTTCGGGATCGTCCCAGGGAGAGACCGCTACAGATGCTCCCAATAGCGCAGCACCACAAACCGCCCGGCGTAATCCACTCCTTTCTGATTGCGGACCAGGTCGTAAAAGACGAAGTCGATGCTGATGTTTTGGCCAGCCCACCATCGGCATCCTGCGTGGAGGAAGCCTCTACCGCGTCCGCGGCTGCCGGGTCCGTTGTCATTCCAGGCCAGGTCGTACTCCGACATGAGTTCGAAATGGCGGCTGAGGGCCAGGCTTCCGCCGAGGAACACGTTCAGGTCTCGATCGCCGTCCTTGTCCTCGAGGCTGTAGTTCAGGCCACCGTGGATCCCAAGGAGCACCCCAGCCCGGTAGTGCTTGCTTGCCGCAGCGAAGAAGCCCCGGGACTTGACTTCATATCGCTCCAGATCGTCCAGGTAGCGGCCATAGCCCTGGGAGTGGAAGCCGAGGCTCAGCGCCGGTAGAGCCCGATTCTCGTCCACCAGGCGCAGGCGAACGTGGACTCCGGGCTGCGGGTACCAGCGGATCTGTCCGCGTCCGATGATCCGTTCGCCGCCGTATGAGAGCCCGATCAGGAACCGGTCGCCCAGCCCGACATCCGCGCTGACCAGCACTCCCCCTTCCGAGAAGAGGCGCATGGTCATCTGGTAGACCCCACGAGGCAGAATGCCTGCCGTGGGCTCATCCACGAGGAACATGGGCTCCTGCGCCCAGAGAGCGCGGGTCGCGCCCAGGATGAGAACGATCCCGATCAGGGCCGAGCGCAAACGCAGAGCCATGGGGCACCTCCCGGTCTCACGTAAGGGGGCTGCCGACGAACAGCGTGCTGAAGAACCGGACAAATGGCCCAATCGCTGCCCAGAGAATGGGCACCCCCGTGAGCATCTCCACAGCAATTACGGCGAGCAAGAAGAGGGATCCGTACCGGCCCAGCTCACCGTACAGGCGACCAATATTCCCGCCCAGGATTCCGGCCAGGATCTTTGACCCGTCCAGCGGTGGGACTGGGATTAGATTGAAGGCCGCCAGGACCAGATTAATGTAGACGGCCAGTACTAGCATCATCTCCAGGATTCCCAGCGCTCCGCCGTGCAGGGGAACGAGGGACCGCAGTCCCCAGAAGCGGCAAAGAGCTCCGAAGACCAAGGCGGTCAGGAGGTTGGCCGCTGGTCCAGCAAGAGATACGTACAACATGCCTGCGCGGGGATCGCGGAAGTAATACGGGTTCACCGGGACCGGCTTTGCCCAACCGATCCGGGCTACGAAAAGCAAAATGGTCCCCACAAGATCCAGGTGGGCGAGGGGATTCAGGGTGAGCCGCCCCGAAAGGCGTGGTGTTGGATCCCCTAAGGAATCGGCCACCCGTGCGTGCGCGTACTCGTGAAGGGTCAGCGCCAGCAGAATCGGGGGTGCCAGAATGGCGTAGGTTGCAAGACGTTCCATTGCATCTCCTATGGCCGCGGAAAAACCCTCAGCGGTTGAAGCAGAGCGGCCCGGCGTAACCCTCAGTCCAGACCCGTCGTAGCGGAAGAGCTTGCGCTTTCCGACGCCGACTCGCTGGTGCTGGAGGGTGTGCTCAGGTCCTCGTCCAGACCGGTTTCGCCTGCCTCTCCTCCTTCCTCTCCCTTCTCGGCTGCGCGATAGGCTTCTTCCTCGGCCTCTTCAATCAACTGGTCAAAGTCTTCCCCAAGCTCGTCTCCGAACTCGCGGCCCATCCGTTTCATGAACTGGACCACGCTCTTGGGGTCATTTTCATCGAGGTCGCCCCACTTGGCCGGGTCGGCCAGGCTCTCCAGCCGATCTTCTTCCGAACGGATCGCCGCGAAACGGGACATGATGCGTGTCATCTCGGTGTGACCACAGTACCGGCACCTCAGTGTGGGAACCTCGCCGATGCGCATCACAAAGAAGCTCGAAGGCCGTCCACAGCGCAGACAACGGTACTCATAGATCGGCATTGCTCCCCTCCTCTGCCTACTCGACCTGACTGGCTGGACCGCTCCCGAAACTCGCGATGGCCTCCTCTTCGCTACCGTAGTTCACCAGCACGTTGTCCAGTCGGGCGATGCGAATCAGGTTGGCGGTTCTGCCGCGTGCCCCGAAGATTCTCAAAGCTCCTCCAGCTTCCCGCGCCTGACGCTGCCCGAAGAGCAGAGCCCCAAGCCCCGAGCTGTCGGCGTACTCCACCTGCGTCAGATCGACCACGATGTTGTGATTGCCTTCGTGCACAGCCATGAGGAGCTGGGCTTTCAAATCGGGCGAGATCGTAGCATCCAACCTCGGCTCCTTGATCCGGAGAACCAGGATGTCCCCGACCTGCTCTTTGCCCAAATTCATGTCCAACCTCCCGTGGATCTTACCCCCTCCGGCTTGGAAAGCCTCCCTCTGTGCTCCCGCTCGATCCCGGAAGCGAGGACCGGTGGCCCGCCCCGACGTCCTTCGGGCCCGGGAATCTGCTGTTGCCCGGTCCGATGCCCGCAGTTCCGGTTTCCGCCCCGCCTCCCCTCGCACATCTCTTCTGGCCCCTGGACTCTGTTCCCGGCCGATACCACCAGACCCGCACACCCATCCCCCCGTCCAGAACGGGGCCCTGCACCCGGCCCATGCCCGCGAGCGTACTCCGACCCTTGATCGTGCGATCTCGCCCCCTTTCTACTCAGCGGCCACCGGTTGCTCTACACTGCACCTTTGTCGGACGGGCCTCGCCGAGGCCGGGGGCTTCAACTGCCTCTCGTGCTCCCAAAGCTTGGCGTACTTGAAGAACACGTAGGCTGCCGAAAACAAAGCCAGCATCCAACCTTGCACGCCATCCCGGAAGCCCTGGCGCAACAGGTACATCCGAAAGAACGTGTGAGGGGGATGAAGTAGAAGCTTCGTCAGCCGGAAACGCCGCCCTCTCCTCCACTCCTGCTCCGCCGCCAGGGAGGTGTAGCGATTGAACTTGTCCAGGTAGTGCGCAACGGTCGGATCCGTGAAGTGGAGCAAAGGGGATCGCAGACGCCCCACCTGCCCCTTCACCTCGATTCCCTCATGGACGAGGGAATCCGAAAAGCGCGACCGATCTTTCCGAAAGAGTCTCACCACGTAGCCTGGGTACCACCCGGAGTGGCGGATCCAGCGCCCGAGAAACCACGCAAGGCGCGGCACTTCGTAGGCCGAATACTCCGGCGAACGGATCGCCTCCGCGATCTCCTGGGCCAATGCCGGAGTCACACGTTCATCGGCGTCCAGCCACAGGACCCAGCCGTGGCGCAAGTCCGCCAGCGCGGCCTGCTTTGTGGCGGCGTATCCTCTCCAAGGGCAATGGATCACCCGGTCCGCCAGCTGATGGGCAAGCTGAGGGGTAGCATCGGTACTTCCTGTGTCCACGACCACCAGCTCGTCCGCCCACCTGGCCGACAAGAGGCAGTCGCGAATGTTCTTCTCTTCGTTTCTGGCCATCACGAGGACGCTGATCGCCGCCCGATTTTCGCGGCCGGGTGGCACAAAGTCAAGCTTCGGGAGGGGATTGGGATGCTCAGCCTCCCATATCTTCGCGTACAGGGCGAGCTTGTAGAGGGCGGCGGTTGCCGCGAGGACGAGCCCGTGCACCCCCTCAGCAAAGCCCGCCAACCCGATGTACTTCTTCAGGAATTCGCCGAGGGGGTGAAAGAGCAGATCCGCCGGGCGTACCCGGCTTCCAGAGCCGCGATCGATCACCTCCAGGGTGGTGTAGCGATTCACGCGTTCCAAAGCCGACTCGAGAGTCGGGTACGTAAAATGGAGCATCGGCTGGGTGAGGTAGCCCACTTTGCCTTCCACAACCAGCCCCTCGTGGACCGCGCGATCGGTGACGTGCGTCCGCTCCCGCCGACACAGTCGGAGCTGATAGCCGGGGAACCAGCCTGCGCGCCGGATCCATTTTCCCAGGAAGTAGGATTTCCGGGCGATGTAGAACCCGTCGTATCCCTCTCCATCGCGGGCGACGATGTGCCGGATTTCGTCTGCAAGAGAAGATGGAATCCGCTCGTCGGCATCCACGGCCAGAATCCAGCTTCCGGTGGCTTTTTCGAGCGCAAAGCGGCGCTGGAGGGCGTAGCCCCGCCACGGGTGCACGAACACGTGGGGCGTGTAGCGGCGCGCAATTTCGGCCGTCCCGTCGGCGCTTCCCCCATCGACAACGATGATCTCGTCGGCCCAGCGCAAACTCTCCAGGCACTCCGCGATCTGATGCGCTTCGTTCTGGGCGATGATCAGAGCTGAAAGGGTGGAATCTTTCATCGCTGGGCGCTTCCCCACTCACAACGGGCGGACAGGGCCCGAAGCCCTTACCTCCCGGAGGTCTGGAACCGCACTCTGCCGGGCGCTTGGTCCCTCATCGAGAAGCTCCTGGAGAGCCGAGGCCACCTCATCGACTCCGATCTCCGCCATACAGCGAGGGTGCCGGCAGGACGTCTTGTTGCACCCGAGACAACTTATCGACCGATGGCGGACCACTCGGTGCGGAACGCCCCAGGGGCCCTGGAGCTCAGGTCGCGTAGGCCCAAAGATGGCGACCACGGGCAGACCCACAGCGGCAGCCAGATGCATGGCCCCGCTATCGTTGGTGACCAGGGCCTCGCAGCGGCACAGAAAGGCGGCCAAACCTAATAGATCAGTTCTCGGAAGAAGGTAAACGGAGGGGGTGCCGGCCGGGTAAGCCTCGCGAGCCAGCTTCTCCTCGCCCGGCCCCCAAAGGATGAGCACCTCACGCCCGAGTTCATCGACAATCCAGCGGGCCAAGTCGGCAAAACGCTGAGGAGGCCAGCGCTTGGTGGCCCAACCTCCGCCCGGGTTCAGAGCCACAACCCTTCCGTCAATCAAGCCGTGCTCGAGGAAAAACGCCTCGGCCTCGCGTTCTGCCTCCCGGCTTACGGGCCATCGCATGGCCCGAGAGCGGATCGGGATCCCGAGAGCGCGCAAGGCATCGAGATTAAACTCCACTTCGTGCACTTGGTCTGCGCGAGATGGCACTACGACGTTGTAGGCCCATTTCCGAACCCGCCAGTCAAAGCCTACGCGAAGGGGAGCGCCGGACAAAGCGGTCACCAGGGCGCTGCGGGGATTGCCAAAAAGGTCGAGGACGAGGTCATAGCCCCTCCGCCTCACCTGTTGGAACAGCTGCAAGCTCCTTTTTGTCGCTTCGATAGGGTGTGCGCCCTCCACAGCCCGGCGGTCAAAGACAAGGACCTCTCGGATTCCCGGATATCGGGCCACGATCGGGTAGGGCTCCCTTTCCGTCAGGAAGTCAACGGCCGCCTCGGGAAGGAAGCTCCGCAAGTTGTCGATGACCGGCAGGCTCATCAGCACGTCGCCGATGGCTCGCAGCTTGATCACCAGCACGCGATCGACGTTGTCGAAGCCCTTCGTCCTGCCCACCTTTTCCCTCAGCTATCAGCCGGGCTTACGCCCGTCTACCGGGGCCACCCGGCCCGGCACCACACGTTCGCGAACATATTAGCCAGGCGGCTCCAAATTAGCAAGCGTTAATCACCCGCCTTGAGGCGCCGGAACGCAGCCCACGCGCTATGGGGGACCTCGCGTCGGGGTCGCCAACCTGCGTGGCCTCTGGCGACCGGGGATTCTGCGGAAGGGGAGGCATTCCGTACTCTACGCCGCGGAGTGGGTAGGGAGCCGTCCTCTGGCCCCCGCGGTACTCAACGCGGTTTCCAGCGGCTCTGGGCGCGCCTGATAAGGAAAATCTTTGGAACGGGAGCTCGGGAGGAAAGGATCGCGTCGGAGGGGAGCTGGAAGCTTCGGCGCCCCTATGATTGCCGCGACCGAGAGCGAAGGAGGTCGCGCACAAAGGCTGCGGATTCTGGGGGCATTTCGTCCTGGGGAAGGTGAGAGACCGGAAACCAGCGCACGTCGAGGGCGTCCGAGCCCGGGCGGGGGCTTCCACCTATGCGACGAACCCAGTAGTCCGCCACCACGAAGTGATAGCGCAACTGTCCCAGGGGATCTTTCTCAATGATCTCGAATAGGCCGGCGAGGGCGAGGGGCTCGACCTCGAGGGACGTTTCCTCCTCGAACTCGCGGCGCAGAGCCTCGACAAGACGTTCGCCGGGCAGCACACGGCCGCCCGGCAAGGTCCACAATCCTTGGGAAGGGGGATTCTTGCGTCTCACCAGGAGAATCTGATCGTCTTCAAGGAGAAGTCCCCCCACGGCGACGACGGGAAGAGCAGAGCTTGTACTCTGTTGCACTCGGTACCTCGAGCCTCGGCCGAAGAGGAAGGATTACTCGTTGTCCTCACTCCACAGGTCGCCGAGATCCTCGTCCTCGTCAGGTTCCCAATCCTCGGCGTCCCAGTCCTCTTCAAACTCCTCGTCCCAACCTTCCTCATCTTCCTCTTCGCCTTCTTCCTCCTCCTCTTCCTCTTCCCAATCCTCCTCTTCCTCTTCTTCCTCTTCCCAGTCCTCTTCTTCCTCTTCCCAGTCTTCGTCGGGTTCGTCTTCCCAGGGCTCGTACCAACCTTCGCTATCGTCATCTTGGAGACGATAGAGGTCTTCGTCGTCCGCCATTCGGAAGCTCATGATTTGCACCTCCAGCGATCTCTTGGGTTCAAGGTCAGGCGCCTCCCAAAATCGGCGCCCAAGGTAGCAAACGGGTCTTACAAAAGCAATCCCAAATTTGGCAGCTGCGGAGCCCTTGACGGGGTTCTGCCGCCCGAATTCTGCAATGCTGCTACTTCGCTCCGCGCCCAAGGTTCCCACACGTTTTTCTCCGCGCTTTCTGACGAACGCTTGTTTCCCTCTCCGGGTTTCCGTATTTTCGCCGCGATGCGTTGAGTCAAGGGCACAGGTGCCGCCTTTTGGAGGACCAATGTCGGGAACGAAAGCCGCGGCGGGAGGAATTTTTCATCCCTCCCGAGCTCTCTATCGCTTTACCATCCTGGTCTTCATCGCTTCGCTGTCTTTTGGAAGCTACTTCGCCTACGACATCGTTGGGGCTATTGCCCCCACCCTCATACGGGAGCTCGGTGCCTCTCGCGGAACGGTTGGCGGCTTTTACACGATGTACAGCATAGCAGCCATCCTAGCCGTCCTGATCGGGGGCGTCCTGATCGACCGTCTCGGCACTCGAAAGGCCAGCGTATTGTTTTCCTCCCTTGTCTTCGTGGGCGCGGCTTTGGTCTGGCTGGCTCGCCGTCTGGAGATCTTTTTCCTGGGGAGGTTCATCTTTGGGGCGGGCTCGGAGCCGCTTATTGTGGCCCAGAGCGCAATGCTTGCCCGCTGGTTTCGGCAGAAGGAGCTGGCCTTGTCCTTTGGCCTTACACTCACCGTGAGCCGTCTCGGAACCCTCTTTGCCTTCAACACCGGCGAGTTGATCACCTCCCATTTCGGCAGTTACCGCTACGCGCTGTTCGCCGCGGCGGTCTTTTGCCTCATCTCCCTCATCGGCAACCTTTTCTACGTCCTGATGGACCGGAAGGGTGAGAAGGTCCTTGGCCTCCGCGATGAATCGGTCGCCGAGAAGATCCATTTGCGCGACATAGGGAGCTTTGGTCCGTCGTACTGGTACGTGGCTCTGCTGTGCGTCACCTTCTACTCCGCCATCTTCCCGTTTACGGCGCTGTCGACCGATTTCTTCGTGGACAAGTGGGGAATCCCGCGCGTGGCCGATAGCTCCGGCGGCTTCCTGGGGCGAGTATTCAACAACTTCCTGCACATGTTCGAGACCGCCGGCGGAATCAGCTCGATCATCATCTTCGCCTCTATGGTCCTGGCGCCGTTCGCAGGCCGCCTGGTGGATAAAGTCGGAAAGCGGGCCACGCTCATGATCATCGGCTCATTGCTCATGATCCCAAGCCACCTGACCATGGGGCTGACAAAGATCTACCCTGCCTACCCTATGGTGCTCCTGGGCGCGGCCTTCGTTCTGGTGCCGGCGGCGATGTGGCCGTCCGTTCCCCTCATTGTTCCGGAGCAGAGGGTGGGCACAGCCTTCGGATTAATGACCATGATTCAGAATATCGGCCTGGCGCTGTTTCCGGCCCTCAACGGCCTCCTCCGCGATCTCACGCACACCTACACGAGCAGCATGATCATGTTCGCCAGCCTCGGCGTCGCGGGTCTGGTGTTCGCATCCTTGCTCAAGAAGGCCGACGCAGCGGCGGGAGGTCGCCTGGAACAGCCAGGGATGGTAAGCTAAAGGGGAGGGAACCGTCATCGTGCTCGACTTGTCCGCTGAGAGGGGAAACGGGCGCGGCTCCGAAGATTTCGACCCGAGCAGCGTGGCCCACTGGTTGGCCCGCTTCCGCGGCTTGCGGGTGGGGGTCACCGGCGAACTTTTCCTGGAGAAGATCCTGCGAGGTCGAATGACCGGCGTGGCTCCCGAAGGGCCAACCCCTCTCATCTCCGTGGAAGACGCCCAGCTGTCCCTGGGAGGTGCTGGCTTCGCGGCCGAGATCCTGTCGGCGTTCTGTGAGAAGGTGGAATTTGTCGGCGTGCTGGGCGAAGACGAGGCCGGAAAGGACCTGGCCCAGCTCCTCCAACGAAAGGGGATCTCAGCCGCGATCTCCTACTCCGCTAAGGTTTCCACCCCCGTCGTTAGCCGGGTTATGGCCGTTTCCCAGAGGAACGCGCAACATGAGGTGCTTCGCCTCCAGCAAAACCCCCCAGCCACCGGATCGGAGGAGATTGGCCTGCATCTCCTCGAAGCCGTTCGCTCCCGGCTGTCTGAATGGGACGCGCTTCTCGTGGTCGAGCAGGGCCTTGGCATGTTGTCGGCCGAGCTGGTTGAGGAGCTTGGCCGGGCGCCCTCGCAAGCGCATCCGATCACCCTCGTGGGCGATTTACAGACGCTCGGGATGCGGGCCAAGGGGTACGACGCCCTGGTCCTGAATGCGGAGGAAGCAGGGCGAGCCCTCAGCCTTCCCGAATGGCCGGAGAACCCGGTGCAGGTGGCGAACCTCGTCGAGCAGCTCCGGTCCCGGGCCGGGGCCCACGCGCTCCTGGTGACGCGTGGACCCAAGCCTGCGGTTCTCGCCAGGGCCCAATTGCCTGCCGTCGCTCTGCCCGTGGAGCCTGTGCCCGTGTACGACGTCACCGGGGCGGGGGAGACTGTCGCAGCCCTACTGACCCTGGGCCTGGCCGCCGGACTGGATGGGAAGCAGGCAGCCGAGCTGGCCCTCCGGGCCGGCACCCTGAGCGTGACCCTGCCGGGGCGGGCCGTCGTGGGCCCGCAGCAGCTGCTGGAACACGAAGAGCGAAGATCCGCCACCCTCCAGGCTGAGAAAATCGTGAGCCGCGATCGACTGCGTCAGATCGTGGCGGAGGCCCGCCGCCAGGGGCAGCGCGTCGTGTGGACGAACGGCTGCTTCGACCTCCTGCACGTCGGGCATATTCTCTACCTGGAAAAAGCGAAACAGCTCGGCGACCTCCTGATTGTGGGGATCAACAGCGATGCCTCGGTGCGGGCGACCAAAGGGCCCGGGCGCCCCATCGTGCACGAAAACCAGCGTGCCCGGCTCCTGGCTTCGCTAAGCTGCACCGATTACGTGCTGATCTTCGACGAGCCTTCGCCGAAAGAGATCATCGCGGAGCTCAGACCCGATGTGTACGTCAAGGGCGGCGATTACACGCTGGATACCATCAACCAGGAGGAGCGGCGCATCGTAGAGGGATACGGGGGCCAGATCGCTCTCCTTCCGGGGGTCGAGGGCATGTCGACCTCGGAACTCATCCGGAGGGTTCTGGCTGCTTACGGGGGAAATCGGAATCATACCAGCCTGCCGTAGCATGGGCGCGGACGCCACGGAACAATCCATTCGGGACGGCGAACATGGCCACCTCTCCAGCCCTGAAGATCGGTCGCGACATCCTCGTGCTCGACCCCGACTTCCCACGCGGCGAAGTCCGCTTCGCCCTCTTCGACTTCGACGGCACCATTAGCCTGCTTCGCGAGGGCTGGCAGCGGATCATGGAGCCCATGATGATCGAGATGATCTGCGGCGACCGTCCCCCCAGCCCCGAGATCCGAACTCGCGTCCGCGAGTACATTGAACAATCCACCGGGCTCCAGACCATTCTGCAGATGCAGAAGCTGGTGGAGTTCGTGCGCGAGTTCGGCCTGGTCCCCGAGGACAGAATCCTGGATGCCTGGGAGTACAAGCGAATCTACAACGAACGCCTCCTCGAACCCGTCAATGCGCGGCTGGCCATGATCCACCGGGGGGAAAAACGGCCGAGCGATTTCCTCCTCCGCGGAAGCGTCGAGCTCCTGCGAGCCCTCCGGAGCCGCGGAATCACCCTCTACGCCGCCAGTGGCACAGACCTCCCCGATGTTCTGCGGGAGGCGCAAGAGCTGGGGGTAGCTGAATTCTTCGACGGTGGGATCTACGGCGCCCTCCGCACGTACGAGGAGTGCAACAAAGAGAAGGTGCTTCGTCAGATCCTGGAAGAACACAACCTCTCCGGCGCCGAGCTCGTGGTCTTTGGGGACGGGCCCGTCGAGATCCGCCTGGCTCGCCAGTTTGGCGCCATCGGTGTGGGCGTAGCCTCCAACGAGGTCCGAGGATACGGCTGGAATCGGAAGAAAGTTCGCCGCCTCCGGCTGGCCGGCGCCCACGTCCTCGTCCCCGACTTCGGGGAGTACGAAACCCTTCTTTCGTACCTCCTCAGTCGCTGAAGTGGGGGCCTCTTCCCCAGACGGGAGGCTCTCCCAGAGTTCCTCGCCGAGTGTTGTGACAGGGGGGATATTCCCTGTTACGGTGACCGGAGGCAGCTCAATTCCGACGGGGGCGTCAGGGGTGAAGCGGACGGGGGGAAGGGCTCTGACAAAGAGGGATCAGGAGAAGGGGAAACACCAGCGCCAGAAGCACGATCAGTACGGTCAGCCGCACGAGCCGCCCGGTGCGTGGGAAGTCATATCCGCAGACGGGACAGCGCTGCGCCGTCCGCGGGACCTCCACGGCGCAGGCCGGGCATTCTTTGTAGCCTCGAAAAGGCACGGCGCCTCACCCGCGGGCCCCTGTGGTGCGCAGTCTGCGGAACACCTCCGGATTCACGACGTGCTGGGGGCGCCGTCCCGCTGCGTATCTGCGGACGTCCTCTACGACCCAGCTCCGTTGCCGCATCTCGGATCGTTTCGAGTGCCAGGCCACGTGCGGCGTCACAATCACCCTCGGATGCCGAAAGAGAGGGCTATCAGGCGGGAGCGGTTCTTTTTCGAATACGTCCAGTCCGGCGCAGGCCAGCTTACCGGAATCCAGCGCCTCCATGAGTGCTGCCTCATCCACGATCGCGCCGCGGGCCGTGTTCACCAGGATCGCGCCATCCTTCAGCCGGTGGAAAGCCTCGCGATTGAACATCCCCCGCGTCTCTTCCGTGAGGGGTGCGTGGATGGAGACGACATCGCTGGCGGCAAGCAATTCCTCAAAGCTGGTCCGGATGGCACCCAGCCTCCTGACGCGGGCATCGCTCACGTAAGGGTCGTAGACCAGACGGCGCATCTTCCAGCTGCGCACAAGCCGGAGCAGTTCGCCCCCAATGCGACCGCATCCGACGACCCCGATGGTCTTGCCCGCAAGCAACAGAGAATCCTCTGCCGCGTCGCGGCTCCACCGACCCTCGGCGATAGCCTCCCGGTAGCCACAGATTCTCCGCGCACACGCGAGGATGAGGGCAGCTGCGTGTTCTGCGACCTCACGGGTGCAGAAGCCGGGCATGTTGGCCACGATCACGCCCTGCTCCGTAGCAGCACCCACATCCACGTTGTCTACCCCCACCCCGAGGCGAATGATCAGCCGCAAGGCCGGAAGTTGCCTCAGCGCCTCTCGCCTCACCTCGGCTGATGCCACCACCAGAACTTCAGCATCCCCGGCCCTTTCCACGAGCCGCGGGTCCTGCCCTCGCGGGGGGTGGTAATCGATGAACTCAATTCCCAGAGGCGAAAGCTGCTCCCTTTCCCAGTTCCCGTCGTAGTCCAGATAGTCGATGGCGACCACTTTCATCCGCTCTGCACCGCTGGAATGGCGTTCCTGGCACCTCCGTTGGACGACCCTGGTGCATACCGGCCGTCGTGCGGTTCCCAACCAGCTCGCTTCGACTCTGGTCGAATCGGGCGCCCGGCAGCTATTCCTTCTCCAGCCTCTCGATTAGGACCATCTTCTCTTCGCCCGCAAGTCGAGAGGCGTCCAGGTATCGGATGGTCGTACGGTATCCTGGGCGGCTGATCTGGATCACGTGGCTCGTGGAGCTGTCGATCCAGATCTGAAGGGGCGACTGTCCCACTGCCTGGTCGTCGACAATCACGTCGCAGTGTTCGGGGTCGGTGTTGATCTGCACCAGCACAGGCCGGTTGCGCAAGAAGGGTTGGCCCGCAGGTCTGGAGTACTGCACTCCGCCCGGGACGGAAACGCCGATCGCACGCTCGCCACTGAGGGCCTCCCCCTGGGGTGTTTGAGCGGTGGGCGGGGCGGTTCCTACTGCCCCTGCACCTACCTCCGCCAGAGGCTGGTAGCTTACATCGAAAAACATCACCTTGTCCACCGGTGTACCGTCCCAGTTCTTGCGGATGGAAACCTCCAGAACCGTCCGCCGACCGGGCTCCACCCGGACCAGGTCCCGCGTGCGCACCTCCGCTCGCTCCTCCTGCCAGCCTCCCGACGCGAAATAGGTCCCCCTCACCTCGTAGTAGCCGGGCTTGAGTTTCAGCTGGTACTCGTAATCGCTCTGGATGTTGCTTGCCTCGGTGACCGGCTCGATCCGGCGGCCGTTTACTTTCAGCTCGAAGCGACTCTTGTAGCTCGGGCCCATATCCGCCACGTTGTGCACGCGCACAATCAGGTTCACCGGAAGGAGGGACTGATCGATGTCCAGCGCCTTGACCGGTTCGAGTTCGTAATACGTCTGGTTGCTAACGAGCGACGAGCGGGACGCACACCCAACCCCCAGACAGGCTGCCACGACGAGAACGATGGCTCGTCTCATGGCTGACCTCCTTGCTTGGATTCCCTGCGCCACCCGTCGAAGCCACACTTCTTGTACGATGGCCTGCTGCTCAGGTTCGCGCGGGTCGTCACAGGTACCACAGACCGTACATTGTGGCTCCGGAGACCAGGGCCATGCTCAGATTGTCGTCGACGCCGAGGGGCAGGGATTCAGCGGCCGAAGCGGCCAGGGCCCCGGCCAGTGCCACGCCGAACGGTACGCCCACGGCCGGCGCAATCCAATAGGCCAGCACGGAGCAGCCAGCCAGGCAGGCAAGCGTGCCCTCAACGGTCTTGTGGAAGAAGGGGTGCCGCCCGTACTGCAGGCCAAAGAACTTGCCGAACATGTCCCCGAAGACCAGATACGCCAGGGCGAGCCAGGCGATGGGCAGCGGGAAGACAACCATGGTGATGGCGGAAGCGAGGAGGAACAGGGAAATCGATGAAAAGCGGTGCGCCTCTTTCTCTTTCAGCACGGACGAGAGGCGAGCCCACTGTACCGGGACGACGTGCTGGCGCGCGAGCCGCAGGGCATCTCCGGCGATCGCGGTGAGGGTAACAAGGCCGACCAGGCCCACGCCCGCTCGCGTTCCCAGCCACTGCTCTGCAGCCGGAAAAGCCATGGCCGCCGGACGCAATCCGAAGCGAACCCACTTGATGCCGCGACGCACCTCCTCGCGCAGCCTCAGCACCTTGCGGTGGAGAAGGTTAAACAGGTTTACCGCGAGGAGGAACAGGGTAAGCAAGCCCCCCGCTCGGGTCGTGGCATTACCCGGCATTCGTAAGAGGAATTGCGCACAGAGGAGCGGCAGAATGGTACACCCGATCACCTCTCCTTTGCGGCTGATCCAGGCGAAAACCCCGACCACCCAAGCGAAGAAGGCCAGATCTCCAGGCGGCAACCAACCGTGGGCCAAGCATTGCGCGAGGGAGTAGAGGAGCAAACCAGTGGCCGTCGCTGCCCCCTGTCCCCCACGAAAGCCGAGGTAGAAGGGCGCCACATGGCCAAGGATCGCTGCGAAGCCGGCCCCATAGGCAACGCCGCTGCCCAATCCCATCCACCGTGCGATCCCATAGGCCAGAAGACCCTTTGAGAGGTCCACGATCGCCACGATGATTCCGGCCCGCAGCCCGAGCACCTTCGAGATGTTAACGGTGCCGGCGTTCCCATCTCCGTGCTCGCGGATATCGATCCCTGCTCGCCATCGGCCTACCCAGTAAGCCGTCGAGAACGAGCCTACCAGATAACCGATGGCAATTGCGAGCCCTGCTTTCACCCAAGCCATAGTTCCTCCTCGCCGCAGTGGGCGGCAGGCTCAGGGCAACCGTCCTACGTGCCCCGGGGCGAAAAATTCCGCCTCCAGCATGGCGCAAAGGGTGTGATAGACCGCCTGGTGCATCTCCTGCGCGGTACGGGTCTCGGTGGCCGGGACACAGATGACGCACTGCGCCTGTCGCGCCAGAGGCCCGCCGTCTCCCCCCGTGAGAGCAATGGTGCTCATCTCCAAGATCCGAGCCACCGCCACTGCGTGGAGGACGTTCACCGCCTTCCCGCTTGTGCTGATCCCGAGAAGCACGTCCCCTTTTCGCCCCAGACAGTAAAGCTCCTGCGCAAAGCCGATGCGAGGCGTGGGGATGTCGTTTTCCAGCGCCGAAGCGAGGGAGTGGTTGAGGCCCAGCACGATCACGGGGAAACCGCCCTGCAGGGATTCGCCCAGTTCTTCCGCCCCCAGGCAACGCAGCGCCTGCCGGTGCCGTTCCGGAAGGGGCCGAGGGAGGCGGAAGGACTTCATCAGCTCTGCCGAAAGGTGCAGGGCGTCTGCAAAGCTCCCGCCGTTGCCGCAGACGAAAAGCCGCCCGCCCTGCCGGAAAGCCGCGACGAGAAGCCCAAAGGCGCTGAGCAGCGATCCCGTCACCCCCCGCAAATGCGGATAGTCGTGCCAGAAGGAACTAAGGAGGCCCTGCACCTCGGTCGAGAGAACAGGCAGTTCGGGCTGCCGCTCCTTGAGCTGAGCCAGGTATTCCTCCAACGATTCCTGCAGCGCGGGGTCGTTCACGTCCCCATCTCCACGATGATCTTGTACAGCGAGGGGATGGTCACTTTCTGATCGCCCTGGATGTAGTAGCCGCGACCTCCGAAGGCTTCGGGAATGCGGGTCACTACGCTCTTGACGTCGCGGAAATAGTACGTAGCACAGCCCTCGTCGCGCACCTCCTCCCACCGTACGGGCCGAAGGTCGAAGTCCGCGGTGACCAGACCTTGCGGCGGCTTACCCACGTTTGCGGCCATCGAGACGGACTTGAGCAGGACCTCAGGTCCGATCACGGCCGAGCCCACATTTACGAACACGCCGCCGCCGTGCATCCGTTCCACAGTCGCAGCGAAAATGGCAAAGTCCCAGGCGGAGGCTGCACCCGTGGCCGCGCCATCGAACTCAGGGTGCTGGTGAAGGATATCCGTGCCGATCCCGACGTGGACGGTTCCGGGCAGGCCCAGGCGGAAGGCGCGCGCCAGTACACTGACCTCGGGGTGCGAGAAGTGCACCCCCTCGATTTGCAGCTCGCCCACGATGAGCCGCGCTACGCTCTCGCCAAAGCCCCAGCCGCGCGCAAAACCCTGTCGGACGGCCAGATTGAGGAAACGGCCCGTCTCGTACGCGAAGCCAAACTCCCCCAAGCCAAGTGCGTTCGGCACATTCTCGCTCGTTTCACCGATGAGAGCCAGCTCGAAGTCGTGGATACATCCGGCTCCATTGGTGGCGTAATGGGTAATGAGTCCGCGCTCCAGGAGGTCGATCACCAGAGGCCCCAACCCGTTCTTGATCAGGTGGGCGCCGTTGAACCAGATGACGGGGCAGCCGCGCTTCCGCGCCTCTACGATGTGGGAGGCCACCGCCCGCAGCTCCGGGGTATCGAGCGCCAGAGGCGCCTGCAGGATCTCAGAAGGCTGCACCAGGTGGGCCAGCTTTACCTTGTTCCGACGAGTCGAGAGGGGGTAACGTTTCACGCGTCCGTAGTCGAAGATCGAGAAGCTACCAGCGTAGGTTCGCATGGGATCCTCATCGTGGGAAAAGCCGGTTCTGCGTCTTTCCGTCAAGTCGGATTCCCATCACGGTACGTGCCCGTCATCCAGGGCAGGTCTTTCTCCTCGAAGAAGGAACGAAGCCCGACGCGAATTTCCTCCATTTCCTTCGGACCGAGGGGCTTAAAGGAACGGAGAATCTCGACATTGCGGCGCACAACGTCCACGCTGTCCATGCCGATCACCGCCGCGGTAACGTGGGGGAGCGACAAGGCGTAGAGGATCAACTTCTCCGGAGGGATATCTTTGACTTTCTCCCGCGGGCGGATGACCTTCATGACCGAAACGCCCAGGCCGCGACGCGCCGCTGCGGGGACCGCTTCCTCCTCGAAGCGCTGCCCCTTCTGGTAGTGATTCAGGGCGATCAGCATGGAATCAAACTCGTAGCGCTCGGCCATCGCCTTCATCGCGGCGGCCGACAGGTGACCTGTGTATCCAATGAACCGCACCACCTTCTGCTCCTTCAGGCGACGGAGCCACTCGTACATACCGTCCTTCTTGCCGATGGCGTCGACGTCGGCCAGGTCGCGCACAGCGTGGAGCTGGTACAGGTCGAGAAAGTCCGTCTGCAGGCGATTCAAGCTCTCCTCGAGGTGGCGCTTGGCCTCCTCCACATCGCGCGTTCCCACCTTGGTAGCAAGGAATACCTCCTTCCGCCGGTGTCTGAGGACACGTCCCAACCTCTCCTCGCTCACCACATTATCGAACGCGTAATCGTGGGCTGTGTCCCAGTAGTAGAGGCCATGATCGAGGGCCGTCTCGAGGATCTTCTGGGCCTCGTCCTCGGACTTCACCCCGCAGAACCGGCTTCCGGCGCCCAATCCGATGATGGGCAGCGCGACGTTGGTCTTCCCGTGGATGCGCGTTGGCAGGCCCTTGGCATCGTACGGTTTGCCTGAGGGAATGCCGACGCCGATTCCGAGCGCGATCGCCCCCGCAGCCGTCGTCTTCGCAAACTCCCGACGGGTCATAGTGTCCATCGGCATCGCCTCCCGCGTCCGTTCACCGGGCCTGGCTCTGTCTCCGGTTGCCTCCCACCGGGAAAGCGCCGATGGCAATCCCGGCAATTCCGAGGGCAAGTCCGGCGCAGGTCAGGCCCAACCCATGTCCACTCACCAGCTGCGACCGGTAGCCCAGCACCGTAATGAGGGCAGCCGCCAGCACCTCAACAGCGATCCAGCTTCGCACGCTCAGCCCAAGAAGCTTCCTTTCCATCCGTCCCTCCCGTCATTGCGGCCAGACACCCAGGGCCGACAGCAGCTTTGCCCACGCCCCCAGAGCTGCGACAAACACGGCCAGCAGCAGGAGGGCGTTCCAAATGTAGCCCTTTGCGCCGCGATTCGCAAACTCACCGAGGTAGTCCACGCGATTCTGCAGGATGTAAAAGCCCACGTAGGCGATGGGCAGCATCATCAGATTGAACGAGGAGGTGAGGACGGGCAGCCAGAAAGGAAGCGCGTAAAAAGCCCCCAGCACGCCGATATTCGCGACCATCGTTGCCGCCCGATAGCGCCACCCCTGCAGTTCGAAACCGAACATCTCGCTCAGGACGAAGCCGGCGATCACCATCTCCAGCACGGCGGTGGTGAGGCACATGCTCAGGATGCCCACAGAGAACACGATCCGTCCGAGCGTCAGACCGATAATCGGCTCCAGCGTGTGGGCTACGTCTACCGCCGAACGGACCTGGATGCCGCGGACATGTAGGGTATTGGCACAAGCAATCACCACAAGGGAAGTCGCCAGTACAAATGGAATGAAGGTAGAGACCACCAGGTCGAAATTCTTCAAGGGACGGTGATCCTGCCCCCACCCGCGAGCGAGAAGGCTGTAGGGTAGCAGGAAGGTCTGATTCACGCCGACGGCCGCGCCCAGTCCGCCGAGCACGATCGTAATCCCCTGAGGGTCGCGCGGGAGGTGGAAGCAGAATAGACCCCGGACCAGCTCCCCCCAGTTCACCCCCGTTCGCACCACCACCGCAGCAAAGGCGAGGATCATCACGTACAGAAAGTACTTCAGGATGCGCTCGAAGAGCACAATTCCTCGCCTGCGACCGGACCCATAGGTCCAAGCGATGGCCGTGACCCCGGCGAGGAGAGCAAAAGCCGTCGGCCAACGAGGAAGACGAATGCCCGCCACCGCCAGCATGTCCTGCAGCACCGCATTGCCCAGGGAGTACTGCGGAAAGGCCCACACCACCGAGGCCAGCAAGACGTTGAAGCCCCAGAGCAAAGCCATCGCAGGATGGAGCTTGTACCAGAACACGTCGTAGGTTCGCGCCCTGGTCACCAGAGTCTGATGGCCGATGGCCGACAGAACCACCACCCCCAGAAGAATTCCCACCACCTGGACCCAGAGGAGCTTATAGCCGAATACGGAGCCCGCGAAGATGGAGCTTCCTGCGCTCCCCGCCCCCAAAGTGATCGCGCTCTGGAGCCACCCAGGGCCCGAAAAGCTCCAGTAACCACGCAGGCGCTTGAGCCAGTTCTTCTCCCGGTTAATTTGCCTAAGGCGCTCCACCTCTTGCGCGAGCGCTTGAGGATCGCGCTCCTCCACCATGGGAAGTCCGATCCGCATCTTACCGCCCGGACGCCGTAGCATCTCTCACCTCCCTAATCGGCCAGCCCACCACGCAGACTCGCTCGGGCCCTCGTTCACCCTTTGTCGAGAACGACCTGATATTCCACCCAATTCCGGTCCGACCAGATCTCGGCCCCCACCAGGAGCCCGTTCCGGAAGGGCGCCTGGCCCTCGCGCAGGGAGATCCGGCACCCTTCAGGAGCCAGCGCCTCGTAGCGCTGAAGGGCTCCAGCCATCCGGAATTGCACGGCACCCGGCTCCACCGCAATCGTCCCACGCTCGACCCCGTCAAAGACCCAAAGGGGCCACAGGGCGCCCGCCCGTGCTCCATCGCCTCGCACCTCCTCGCGCACGCGCACCGTGCCAGGCACGAGACGAAACCGACGGACAATCTCAAGCCCGTTCGGAACCCGGTAGGTCACGGTGAAGCGCACCTCTCCGTCTTTAGCCACGCTGTCCGTCACGTCCCAGCGGCGGGCAAGGACATCACAGCCGTAGAGGCCAAGCCCGTCGCGCTCCTCCTCGAATTCCCAAATTGGGCTAAGGGAGAGGGTCTGGGGTCCGTCCGTTTCCCGCAGCCACCGGAGCTTGGGGTAGCGCGACGTGTTGACGCTGCCATCGGAGAGGCCGCGGGCATCCCTGCGATGGAGCCGCAAAAGCCCTGTCGGGTTGTAGCGTAGATCCCCGGCGTGCTCAAGGAGCACGTAGGTTCCGGAGCAGTTGGCCACCGTCTTGTGAAAGCCGGGGGCCTCGAAGTCCGATCGCTCACCGTCGTCCAGGGTGAGAACAAAACCCCCGTAGTCGGCCGGCGACACCCCCTCCGGAACCTCCTCGTTGGCGAAGGTGAACGCCGAGGCCAGCATCGATGCCGTCAGCAGGTTGTACTGGGAGTGAAAGGAATAGCTTTCGAATCCCCAGCGAGCCGAGGGCTCGAAACGATTCTTCACGATCCACAGCTCCTGGCTCGGACGAATCCAGCGCAGGACGCTCTGCAGAGCCAGACGGGCACCCCGCTTAAAAGCCGCGGCCTCCGCCCGGTACCCCGCTCGCCATAATTGATCGGCGAGAATCTCGAATGAGGCCGCCTGCGCCGCTTCGTTCCACTGATGATGAGCACTTCTGCCTCCGCAAGGAACTTCCCCGAGTGGGGACTGACAGAACAGGGCTGTCCAGCCCCCGCGCAGGAGGTGCGTCCAGAGCTTTGCCCGTCCCTCCCCTGCATAGCCAAGCGCCGCCATCAAGGCCAGGGGGTACCGAGCGAAAACGTCGTAGGCCACAGGGTTTCCCGGGTCCACGTACATCCCGTGCTCGGAAAAGCGCTCCAGCTGCACGGGCAGATATCTGCGGACAAACGAACCGTCGCCAAGCCCAGCTTTCGCCCGCAAGTACTCGCCTGCGACGGCGACCAGATTCCAGTTGTGGACGCGCTCGTAGCCGCCCTTTCGTTCCACCACGTCGCGGTAGCACAGCTCAGGCCTCAATCCTCGCAGGGCCTCCTCCCACCCCCGGACCCGTGAGCTTGGCACCTGCTCGCGGAAGTACGACAGAGCTAACATCAGCTTCACCGTGTAGAAATCGCCGTGGTCATCCGCAGCCCTGCCTTCTGCCAGCGAGCGGACAGCCCACTCCATTGCCCTGACCCCGGACTCAAGCAGCTCAGCTTTCAGCTGAGGTCTGGCGGCACACAGGACCGCGCAGCAATGGGCGTAGCACGGCGTGCTGTACTGACGTTCGGCCTCCGCGTATGGGTCAATAATGGCTCCCCGCTCGTCCTGGAAGTTCCGGAAGAAGCGCACAACGCCCAGGACGACATCCAGGTAGCGCCCACGGTCGAGGGCTGTGGGACGGTCCTGCGCTTGAGCTGCGGTTCTCGAGAGGAAAACGGCCACCGGCTCCGCCATCGGGCCCAGGAATACGTCCTGGTCGTTCCGCCCGAGGCCCAAAAGCTGCACCGCAGGCCAGTAGCCTGCGAGAGCGATAACGCTTCTCAAGAATTCGCGCCGACGCATTGGGGAATCCCGGCAAACTCCGACGGCCGCGGTCCCTCCTCCCCGGTCAGAGCAACAAGACCGCGAACGTAACCGCCCTCGCTCCTCGCGAAAGCTCAGGACCCGGCTTGCCCTTTTCGCTCAGGCTTTCTCCGTCGCGCATCAGCTTCCGGGGTGGCCCCACCTACGAGGCTTGCCCTCACTCTGGCCACAATCGGATTCTGGACACTTTTCCGTCCGCGCTTCGGCACACAGCGATCACGGAATCGCTCCGCGGCCAATCTCCGGTCTCCCATGGAGGGGAAGGTCCGATGGACCACCGGATCGTTACCTCTGACCCATCCCGCAGGCGAACACGCAGTGCCGGCCTTCGAAGGTCGGCCGGTCGGGAAGCCCACTCAATCTCTCGGACCCGGCTTCCCGCACTGTCCTTCGAGCAAAACGCGTAAGCCAGTTGGGCTCTCCCTTTCCCCGAGCACTCGAAGTGAGGCACCGGGATAGACCGCACGCCCCTTCGGCCGTGACCTGTGGGAAGCCAGCCCTGTACTTCGGGTTCCTCCTGGCCCTGGACGAGGTAGACGTCGAGCGCCCTGGTTTTGGGCCAGCGCATCTCCAGGGTCACTCCCGATTTGCTCACCTCGAGAGTCCGGTTCCGGGAGGAGAGCTTCGCTTCCGGGGCGTCGAGATGGAAGATTGAGGTGTAGCGATGACGCCGGTCATCGAACGATTCCGCCGCGTCGAGGACGAGCCAGAAATCGTCCCGGGGATCGTGCGCCCGGAAATAGACGACGCGTCGCGTGTGACGGGCTGGCTTTGCGTTTTCGTAGGGTTCCAGCGGTCCGCCGTAGGCTGCCTCCACGTAGTCGAAAGCAGGTGTCGTCCGCCACAGGACAGGCACCGGGCCCGAGACCACGTAGGACTCGCGCGGTTGACCTCTCCGATGCTGGCCTGCCCCGTCCACGAACATCACGTTGTGACCGTGGGCGCTGAGAACGTAGCGTCGCCACTTAGAGGCGTCGTAGGCGTAGCTCCCTGCGTCCTGCACAAAGGAAATCCCCCGCAGATAAAGCACGAACGACAGCTTATCCTCGTGCTGATGCCCGAATCCAAATGGGCCACAGTCAATGGCCAGGTAATTGGCGTCGCGGTCCCAGCTGCTCCGCAGGACAGCGATTCCCGCGTAGGGAAACAGGTGGGATAAGCCATCGGGTTGGCTTCCGGAAGTACACCCCGATGCGATCCAGCGGAAGTCGCCGCGCTCCGGAAAAAGCTGCTCAGCCTGGCGCATCCGCGCCACGACGTCTACATCCCAGGCGTCGTTGAACCGTGGCACCGAGCGATCGGGGGTCATAATCCACATCAGGAAGGCGAACATCCTCTCGAGGCCGCTGAGGTAGGACGGCTCGAGCTCGATCCCGTTCAAGCGCGCCAGATAGAGGGGCCGCAGGAAGTTTCGGAGAGCGACATCGTGGTAGCCAGGGGTCAGCTCGAATTGAGCCCCGTCCGGGTAAACCTGGGCGCTCATCTCGCGCAGCAAAGTCTCCAGAGCGAAATGGCGCCATTCCTCGGCTTCTCGAAATTCCGGGAAAAGAACGCCGACGCAGAAGAGGCCGTCCATCTCCATGGTGAGCCAGTTGCCACGTGTCGGAAACGTGCGCAAGTAGCGCGCGTGCTCCAGAATACTGGTCAGCATCGTCACCAGGGCCTCGTCCGGAAAGGACGGCGAGCGGAGGAAAGCGAAGAAGGCGTCCGGCCACGCGTAGGCCATGCGCAAGCCGGCCTCGATCGTGCGCCAGGCGGAAAAGGGTCGCTGGTCTGCGGCCCCTTGCGGCACGGGGCAGCTCCGCACCCAATGCACCATTTGAGCCACGAACTCCCGCGCGTAGCGCTCGTCGCCCGTGCGCTGGTAGGCTTCTGCCAGCGTCCGCCAGAAGCGGTGGCGATTGAGCTGCCAGGTCCATTCATTGTCGGGAGGATAGGGCGAGGTAGGCTCGTACGTAGGGTTGTAGTGCCAATCGATCTGCTCACCGAACGGGTGTTCAATCCCCACGCTGCGCAGCCGATGGTTAAGAATCGCCTCGGCCGCCTGGATCAGGTCGGCGCCCGTCTCGTAGCTCTCCCCCTCACCGGGCAGGGGGGAAGAAAACCAGAGCGGTTTGGAGCGCTCGCGGAGGTACTGGGCCAGAGCAGCTACGGCTCTCTGGGTGTCTCCCGTGGCGACGGCCTCCTTCACGGCAAGCAACTCGGGTCGCCCAAGGTCAAGGGCGCCAAACAGCTCGCGGTAGGTCGTCCTTGGCGTGGGAGCGGCCGACGGTTGCCCCGATCGCGCCAGGGCCAGGCTCGGCTGCACCACCCAGGCCGACAGGATTAGCGCAACAGCCACTGCTTTTCGCGTCTGCACCATCCCGCTGCGCGTGCCTCCGGAGAAATCGCTTTCGCGCTGCCGCCGCGAACCCGGCTCCCCTCTTCCGAGTCCGACGCCCTCACCCCACGGACACGGGGACCGAACCCAGTGCCTACTCCTCGACGACGACAGGTCGAATCCGGGCAGGGAGATTCACCGCCGTGGCATCTCCAATGGCAAGGGCGGTAGCTACCGCGTTGGCGGCCTCGACAAAGGAACACGGGTTCCCCTTCCCGTCGCGGAGCAAATCGACGAAAGCCTGCAGGAGCCACGCTTCCTCGCCCTCCTCCTGCTCCGGCGGCAGCGCCTCCAGAACCTGCACGCCTCGCTCGCCCTCCAAGGCAAGCTGACGTGCTTCCAAATCGAGGCTGAGGGTACCACCCTCGCCACGGACGGTAATCTCGGTGATGGAAGGCCCGCTCCCTCCAATCCCGAGGAAAAGTTGCAAGGCAGCCCCGCTTCGGTAGCGACCCGCACAGACGATGGTGTCGGCGACGGGCCAGTCGGGGCGAGAGCGCCGGAGCGCAAAGCCGGTGACCTCGAACAAGTCGCCTGCCAGCCAGCGCAGGGCATCGATCAGATCCACCGCCTCCCCAATCGCGAGGTGCCTTTTGAGGGCGGGGTCCAGCCGCCATCCCGCCAGCTCGTAGCGGAGGGGGCGGAGCCATCGCGCTTCGACAAGGGTCGGGGGACCCAGTGCCGCGAGCTCGCGACGCATCCTCTGAACCAGGGGGTGGAAGCGCAGCCGGTGGGCGGCCATCGCGTGGACGCCCGCCTCCTGGACGGCCTCCACCAGAAGTTCCGCCTCCGAGCGGCGTAGAGCAAGAGGCGTCTCGCAAAGCACGTGCTTGCCGTTCCGCAGCGTCTCCAGGACCATCGGCCGATGGAGCGAATCCGGGGAGGCCACGATCACCGCGTCCACCCGATCGTCGCTCACAAGCTGCCGCCAGTCCGTCGTCCGGTCAAGAGGTGCGATTTCCTGGCAAACTTGATCCAGGCGATCTTGGTCAAGGTCACAGACAATTACCCTGTGGCCTGCGGCGCGCGCGGCTCTTGCGTACCGCCGTCCGACCCCGAGTCCGATGATACCTAAGGTGAGATCCAGCACCGTTTTCTCCTCAGCCGTGATCCACTACGGTCACGTCCCTGGGCGCGTCCCTATAGCTCCACGGGCATCCCGGTGGCCATCGATTGCTGCTCGGCCAACGCGATCTCCATGGCTTGGCGCACACTGTCGTGGGAAACCCGCTCCGGGTAGCGACGATCCATCAGGCATTGGAGGAAGTAGCGCAACTCCCGTAGATAGCCATCTTCCTGCGGAAGCTCGGGGGTGTAGGTCTTGTCCTCCCCGATCGACCGCACCTGGAGGGTTGGGGTGGCGGAGCTGGAATATCGCACCTCCGCCGCCTCAAATGTCACGTGGTAGGACATTTCGAAGGCGGCGTACGCCCAGCTGGCCTCCAGAAAGACGAGGGGGCCGCCCTCGTACACGTGCTGGGCGAAGACCGCCCTCGTCCCGCCGGCAGGTCCTGTGGCGGCGGTCGCGAAAACTCGCTGCGGTCGACCGAAGAGGACCTGAGAGATGTCTACATCGTGGATGTGCAGGTCCAGCAGGACGCCGCCACTGCGGCTTGGGTCGGCAAACCAGCTGTCGCTCCCTCCCCAGCTCGGGAAGGGGCTGATGCGCCGAAAGAGGGCGGATACCGGTCTGCCGAATGCCCCCGTCCTTACCACGTCCTGTAGATACTCGTACTCCGGCCAGAAGCGAATGCACAGCGCCACCATGAGCTGGTGCCCCGATCGCGCCGCCGCTTCCAGGATTTCGTCGACGTCGCGGAGAGAGAGGGCGAGTGGCTTCTCGCAGATCACGTCGTGACCCGCCTCCAGTGCGCGCAGGACGGCATCCTTGTGCAGGTGTGTCGGAAGGCACACGTCCACCACGTCTACATCGGGTCTCCCCAGCACGTCGTCCATCCGGGTAAAGCAGGCGATTCCCTCCAGGCTGGCTCCACTCTCCCCCGCCGGCAGATTCCCCCGCACAAGGGCCTGGAACCGCTCCGGATTCGAGTCCACCACCGCCACGACGCGGGCAGCCGGAAGCTTCAGGTACTGGGCCAGATGTGCGCGCCCCATGAAACCGTAGCCGAGAATCGCGATGCGAACCATCGGCTCCTCCAAGACTCAGGGCTTCACCAGCTCCCACTCGAGGGCGCTGATCTCCTGGAATTCCAGCTGGCCCGCGCGCTCCCGAATGACCAGCGTCTTCAGCTCGTAGGGTCCTATGGCAAAGCTCCCCTCCGCCCGCTCGTGAGGGAAATGGACCCTGGCCTGCGCGGGCCGGCCGTGGGTCTCGAAGCAACGGAGGACGAGGCAATCGTCGTCGAATGCCTTCTTGAGGACCACAGCCACCACGTTTTCCGGCTCGACCCGGCAGAAGCTGCCCACAGGCGCCCAGTCGCCGCGCGTGAGGGGCATCACCACGGATCGCGGCGGCTCGTTGAAGGCCAGCGCCAGGCGATAGGGATCGGCGGCCCTCCAATCCCCAAGGTGAGGCAGGAACAGGAAACGAAAGCGATGGAATCCCAGGTCAACGAAGTGATAGTCCCGATGGGCGTCGGGGCGGGAAGGGTCGTGGTGGGCGTAGATCGGGCTGCGCAGGAGCGTGAGCCGCAGCACCCCATCTTTCATCGAGTAGCTCCAGA
Organism: candidate division KSB1 bacterium; assembly: GCA_034506315.1. Taxonomy (GTDB): domain Bacteria; phylum Zhuqueibacterota; class Zhuqueibacteria; order Oleimicrobiales; family Geothermoviventaceae; genus Zestofontihabitans. The sequence goes on from JAPDPT010000045.1 coordinate 30,431, forward strand.
GGCCGTCGTTGACGATCAGCAGCCCCAGTGCACCGTTACCCCCTTCGGCCTCCCCGTACACATCGATCCATTGCTGGCAGGATTCCTCCCCTCCGTCGGGCACCCGAGAGATGCAGCCGTAGGCCTGCTCGGCCACCACCCGCGGCCCGGTGACAAGGATCGGGAAATGAAGCTGCAAGATGCTGCGCGGCTCCTGCCAGTTAACGTCCAGCTCCAAGAATACGTACGGCAATTCGGCGTAGACCATCGTGCGGAAAACGACCCGGGAACAACCCAGCTTGCGCTCGGCTCGCACGACCCCTCGCACAGGGCCTTGCTCCTCGACCCTAAGCTCCGCCCGGCCGAAGCGAAGGAGCGTGCCCGTGTATTCGTCCAGCGAATGAGACCAGGTATCCGACTCGTCACGCAGGACCACCGGGCAACAGCCTCGGGCGGCCAGGATCCCGTGGCCGCTCGCCCGGTGGAGCAAACGGGTCCACTCGCCCGTCTCAGGGTCTATCTCCAGGCGCAGCCAGCGGTTCTCCATCGCAGTAGCAGAGACTTCCAGAGGAGCCGCGCGCGCTGCGGCAGAGACCTGTTCGTTCCATTCGTAGCGCTTGTAGCCGAGGGCGGGCAGCGTGTCCACGACGACCCAGCGAGCGCGTCCCGAGGGCGCCAGATCGCTCCTCTGCACGTACTGCACGGTCAGCGGTCGGCCGTCGGCGCCGACGAAGGCGGATCGGGCTTCCGGCTCGCCGTGGGTATATTCGAACTCCAGCGGCAGCGTGACCTGCCAGGGCCAGGGGTTGAAGACCACAAACGCCCCACGGGGATTCTCCACGGGGACCTTCGCGGCGAGACGGCGCAGGACAAGCTCGGTTCCCCCGTCGGCAAAATGTAGGACAGCGTCCAGGGCCCGTTCTGCGTCTTGGCA
>JAPDPT010000046.1 GCA_034506315.1 candidate division KSB1 bacterium
AGAGGGAAAGCCAATATAAGACCAAAAAGGTGCGCACACGTTGGACGCTAAGCCCACGCCTCGCCATTTCCCACCCGATTACCGTTAATTCTAAGCTCTATTTCAACTACGGACATTACCGTCAAATGCCCACGTCCGAGGGACTTTACAGGGTGCAGAGATCGGCTATTAATGCGGTTGACTACATTGGCGATCCGACAATTCCTTTGGCAAAGACTGTTTCCTACGAGCTCGGATACGATCACGCGCTGTCGAGGGACTTGCTGTTACACCTGTCAGGCTACTACAAGGACATCACTGACGAGGGGTACTGGGTCCGTTACGTCAGCTTTGACGGAAAGGTCAACTACCGCAAGCTGACGAATAATGCGTACGAGGATATCCGCGGTTTCGAAGTTGATCTGACGAAGCTTTGGGGGAACTGGCTCACCGGGAATATCAACTACGAGTATCGAGTGGAAACCTCCGGGTACTTCGGTCGGGCCTACATGTACGAGAACCCAGCGGAGCAAAGAGAGTACGAGCGGCGAAACCCCGAACAGTTCAAGCCTCGCCCTCGTCCCCGAATTAAGGCATATCTGGATTTTCACACACCACGGGAACTCGGACCGAAATGGCTGGGCCAGCGTGTTCTGGGCGATTGGTTCGTGAACGTAGTCGGTCGATACACGGCGGGAAGCTGGTTTACTTGGAATCCGAACAACGTCCCCGGAATAAGCTACAACGTGCAAAGAAATCCGTACTACAACATCGATCTCAAAGTTTCGAAGCTCTTCTCCTTTGGCAAGTTCGATGTGAGGGTATTCGCCGAGGTTTACAATCTGTTCAACTTCAAGCACTTCTCCTGGCTGTCGTTCGTCAATACCTTCGATTACAACTACTACATGTATTCGCTTCATCTGCCTAAGGAAATCGCTGAGCCTCTGGGCTACCTATACATACCAGGTAACGATCGGCCAGGCGATTATCGCAAGGAGGGGGTAGAGTACCAGCCGATGGAACCCGTTCGGGATATGAGCGACGTAAGCAAGCTGAATCCGCGGGTAATCTACTACGACTGGAGCCGGAAGAATTACTATCACTACTCCAACGGCGAGTGGGTAGAAGTTCCAAAGGCGAAACTGCAAAAACTCTTGGACGATAAGGCGTACATTGACATGCCTAATCAGACCCACTTTACGTTCTTGAACCCGCGTGCCGTTTTCTTCGGCATTAGCGTGGACTTCCGGTTCTGATTCTTCGTTTTGTTTGCCGGAGTCGGTTGAGGACAGTGACGATCAACTTTGGAGCAGGGCTATGCGACGATTGATTGTCTATGTGGGCCCACTGGTGGTCGGATTGTTGCCGTTCCTAGCTGGAGCTGATGAAACGCGCTGGTTAGCGGTAGGCATGCTCCACGATTGGTTCTCCAGCGCCGGTTGCGAGATTGAAGTGGGAAGGCGTCATCTCATATCGGATCAGCAAGATGGCTTACGATGGCCTGCCCAATATCGCTATCAGGACTGCAAAGCCGCTAAAGCGCTCTGGATAGGCGCTACAAACTACTACGATCCCATCGTGGGCCAAACCTTCGATTACAAGGTCGTGCACTGCGGCCCGCGCGTCCTAAATGAAGAGAGCGAGTTCATGCCCGTGGTCTTCAAACTGTTCGGCAAGTTCGAACGCCCCCTCGTGCTCGTCGATGGTATCCCTGCCGGCTTTCTGGACTACATGGACTTTGTGGACGAGGTGGATCCGAATCTTCCCGCTGATAGAGTTCTGTTTAACGTGGTCAACACCCAAATCGGCATCACCGTAAAGAGGACGATCTACGCTTTCAGCCAGCAATACCACAACAACTACTTCATTTACGACTACGTCTTCAAGAACACGGGTATCATCGACAAGAAGGGAACTCGATACGAGCAGACCTTGCAGGGGGTCATCTTTTTCTTCCAATACCGGTACGCCGTGTGCAGGGAAGTCGGCCCCTATGGGTACTACTGGATGCCTCAATCTTCTTCTTGGGGCCATAACACCATGAACGACAGCATGCTGGTTCGCGACCCCCAGACGGGCGAGGCGTACTTGTCCTTATTTGCGTGGCACGGAATCCACTCAAAGGCTGGGTTCGATAACATCGGTGCGCCAGATATCCGGCCGAATGGGGACGGCCGACTGGGAGCGGCCCAGCACGTCGGAATTGTGGTGCTCCACGCCGACAGGTCCGCCACAGACAAGTCCCATGATCCGGCTCAACCCACGACCACACAATTTCTGGGCTCTGACGAGCCGATCACTTCGGGGAACGATCCCTTCAATCCGGCCAAGATGGCTGCGGAGTACGCAGCCATGAGCGCCGGGCATCCCCTCAAGATGCACGCTGACGCGGTAATGGAATCGGGGCAAGCCGCAGACATCTGGGGCTCCACACCGGGAGGATTTTCCCACTGTGCCGGATTTGGTCCTTATACGCTGGCACCGGGGGAGAGCATCCATATCGTAATTGCGGAAGGCGTGGCTGGGCTTAGCCGAGAGAAATGCATCGAAGTAGGTGGGAAATGGCTGCGAAATGAATCCCCGTTTGTTCTCCCGGACGGGTCGACCACTACGAACCGCGATGAGTACAAGGACAAGTGGGTCTTCACAGGGAGGGATTCCCTGTACAAGACCTTCCAGCGGGCCATCATGGCGTATAAGCTGAATTATAACATCCCACACCCGCCGCCCCCGCCGAAGATGTTCGAGGTCACGGGAGGCGGAGACCGAATCATGCTCAGGTGGTCGGGAGAACCTGAGTCCTGGCCGGGGTTTGCGGGCTATCGGATCTATCGTACAATCCACGTGCCCGACACGACGTACCAGTTGATTTACGAGTGTGGCCCCGGCGTACGGCAGTATGACGATTTCAGCGCGCGCCGGGGCTTCGACTATTACTACTACATCACGTCCATATCCGACGGCTCCGGCAATATCACCCCCGCCAATCCTCCGGGTCCGTTGGAAAGCAGCATGTTCTATACCCGCACCAACGAACCCGTCCGGCTGAAGAGACAGGCCGGAAAGAGCCTCGCCGATATCCGGGTGGTGCCGAATCCCTACAACATCCGGGCGAGAGATCTTCAGTATGGCTATGGGGCCCCCGATCGCATCATGTTTCTGGATCTCCCACCCGTGTGTACGATCAAGATCTTCACGGAGCGCGGTGACCTGATCGAGACGATCGAGCATACAGACGGGAGCGGGGACGAGGCTTGGAACTCGGTCACGTCGTCTCGACAGGTTGTGGTGAGTGGGGTTTACATCGCTTATTTCGAGACTCCAGACGGACAGCGGACCTTTCGGAAGTTTGTGATCATCCGATAGGGGATGGCGATGAGGGTGCAGCCTGTGGGACTATGCTGGGAGCGGAGGATCGAAAGATGAAAGCACGAGCATACAGCTTGTTAATTCCCTGCCTTGCATTGGGCACCACAGTGGCGTCCTGGGCCGGCAACAAAAAGCTGGCGCAGACTGGCTTTCAGTTCCTGAGCGTGCCCACGGAGGCACGAGCGGCAGCAATGGGGGAAGCGTTCACCACAGTGGCCAGTTACTCCGGCTCCATGTTCTACAATCCAGCCAACATGTCCCGCATTACGTCTCTTGTCGACATCTCTCTGAGCCGCAATCAGTGGATCGCGGATATCGAGCACGTCTCTGGAACCATCGCTCTTAACCCATGGCGTGGGAGATACGGGGTATTGGGTTTTAGCATCCTCGCCGTGGATTACGGAGAATTCCTTGGGACGATGGTAGATCCCACCACCGACAAAGGCTACATAGACACAGGTACCTTTTCTCCGAGCGCGTTGGCCGTGGGTGTCGCTTACGCACGCTCCCTGACCGACCGTTTTTCCGTAGGCGGGCATGTTCGCTATTGCTACCAGAAGTTAGGGACCAGTGTAGTTCCCGTGGGGGAGGCCTCTGCGGGTGTCAGGGAAAAGATCGACAACTTCGTCGATGTCCTCGGCTTTGATTTTGGCACGCTTTACCGTACCGGTTTCCGAACCCTGGCCTTCGGGATGAGTGTTCGCAACTTCTCCAAGGAAATCAAGTTCCAGCGCGAAGGCTTCCAATTGCCGTTGACTTTTCGGATTGGGGTCTCCATGGAAGTTCTCGAACTGTTCCTCGGGGAGAATGATACCCATCAACTTCTGGTTTCTGTAGATGCAAGCCACCCACGGGATTATCCAGAGCAGCTCAGCATCGGAGCCGAGTATACGTTCCTCGGAATACTAGCCCTGCGCGGGGGGTACACGACAGGCTACCGCCACACGAAGGAAGAAAAGGGAAGCTACGGTAACCCGGATCGAGGGTTCAGCTTCGGGCTCGGCCTCCAGAAGTCCTTGGGGGATCACCTGGTTGCCCTGGACTATGCATACATCCCGTTCGGTGTGTTCGATCCGGTCAAGGTAGTGTCGTTTCGCCTCGTCCTGTAATATGGGGGGCGGCATTTTGGCTCGCTACACCCGTCGAAATCGAGGAGAGAAACCATGAGCGGATCCTGGAGGAAGCTGTCAGGATTCCTGGCAGCGGGGTTGCTCGGGTTGTGGCTTGTAGGGTGCGAGAACAAGTATCCGGAGAGCATCTACGATCCGAATTTCCAGGGAGCGCCCGCGCCGAGGATCACCAGTGTCCTGCCTCAAGACAGTGCCCTGGCTGGCATCGGGGAGATCGTCATTCGCGGGGAGAATTTTTCGCCTGAGCCGAGCAAGAACTTTGTGTTCTTCGGCAAGGTTCAGGCGCAGGTCATACGGGCGACGCCTACCGAGTTGACGGTCAAGACTCCCAATGTGATAGGGGACTCGATCCAGGTGAAGGTCGCCGTCCATGGGGCCCTCCTTTTCAGCAACGCGGTTCGCTACCGGCTGGTACAGGCCATTTGGGATTGGGGAGGTTTTCTGGCTGCCGACGACCCGTGGGCCATCACCTGCGATGCCGCGGAAAACCTGTACGTCAGTCTTACCACGCGCGTTGTCGACAAGGTAGCTCCCGATGGTCGCCGGCAATCGTACGGGACCCTTCCCTTTATCAAGGCGACCGGCATGAAAATGGGGCCGGAGGGGTATTTGTACGTGGCGCGGGGCACGAAGACAATTTACCGCATCCCTCCGGGCGGCGGTGCGGCGGTGAAATGGATCGATGCTCCTGACCGAATCAATGATTTTGATTTTGCGCCATCGAAGTCCATGTACGCAGGCGGGGACGGCAATTCCCTGTATCTCATACGGCAAGACGGTTCCGCGAGCGAGGCGGCCTCCTATCGCAAGGTGAATATCCGAACGGTTCGGGTGTTCCAGGGCTACGTCTACGTGGGCGGCCAGGATTCATTGGGCCAGTCTTTCGTGTGGAGGAATCAGATCCTTGACGGCGATCAGCTTGGTCCAAAGGAGGTCTACTTTGAGTGGAATGCGCAGGTCGATCCTTCTTCCCGTGTTTACGCCATCACGTTTGCGCAGGACGGGGACATGTACGTAGGGACGGACAATCCGTATGGAATTATAGTGGTTCATCCGGACAGGACGTTTGCGCCTCTTTACGAGGGTTTGATCAAATCCTATGTTTACTCGCTGGCGTGGGGAAAGGGGGTCTACCTTTACGCGAATCAACGAAATGACTCGGATCCCTCGCAAAAAAGAATGCTGCGGATCAATACCTTAAAGGTCGGTGCTCCCTACTACGGGAGGGAGTGAACAGAGGGATTTGGCGGCCAGTCGGAAGATGCCGCGGAGAGGAAGCCTGTGGCGGGCTCCGCACGGGCAAGTGAAGGTGAGGGCGTCCGCATGAAGGTCCGTCGGTTTATCCGTCAAGGCCCGGTCTTGGTCGGCCGGAGCATGGGGTGGTTAGCTTTCACCACGTTCATGGGGATTCTGCTGGCTCGCACGGCATGGGCGGGAACCACGGGAAAAATTACGGGACGGGTGACGGAGCTTGGGACGGGACAGCCCCTACCGGGCGTGAACGTGGTTATTTCAGGAACCGAAATGGGGGCGGCCACAGACGCCAACGGACGCTACGTTATTCTCAACGTCCCGCCGGGGTCCTACTCCCTCCAGGCATCGATGATCGGCTACCGCAAGGTCACCATGACCAATGTGGTCGTGAGGGTGGATCTCACCACCACGGCCGACTTTGAGCTCGAGCCGGCGGTGATTGAAATGAAAGAGGTCGTCGTGGAGGCCAGGCGACCCATCGTACCTAAGGATGTCTCGGCCAGCCAGGTCAACGTGGAGTCCAGAGTCATCTCTAGTCTTCCGGTCCAGGAGCTCAGCCAGGTGGTTGGCCTCCAGGCTGGTATACGAGGCCTGGTGATTAGGGGCGGCAGCGCACGTCAAGCTGCATTTCTGGTGGATGGGCTGAGCTTTAACGACGAGCGTTCTAACGCACCTTACGCGAGCGTTCCTCTCTCGGTGGTCAAGGAAGTTCAGATTCAGTCTGGGGGATTTAACGCGGAATATGGGAATCTGAGGTCCGGCATCATCAACGTAATCACCAGGGAGCCAGACGCCAGGGCTTACCACGGCGCCGTTACAGGGCAATATCGCCCACCGCGACCAAAGCATTTTGGTCCGTCGATCTATGACCCGAACACGTACTTCACCCGGCCTTACCTGGATCCTGCCGTGTGCTGGACGGGTACGTCCAGTGGCGGATGGGACGCCTACACGAGGCGACAATATCCCTCTTTTCCGGGATGGATCGCCGTTGCCGACGCCACAGTAGCGGATGACGATCCTACGAACGATCTGACGCCGGAGGGGGCGAAGCGCCTTTGGGAATGGCAGCACAGGCGAAGGGGCGATATCACAAAACCGGATTACGTCATCGACGCGGCCTTTGGGGGGCCATTGCCCGTTTTGGGCCATTACGCGGGAGATCTGCGTTTTCTGCTATCCCATCAGAACCTGCGGGAGATGTTTATTTTTCCCCTTTCTCGCGATGCCTACAGCGAGAATGTCACCCAACTCAAGCTGGTATCCAATTGGGGACCCTCGATTAAGCTGGTTGCGATAGGGACCTACGGGGAAGTTCATTCGGTATCGCCGTACGATTGGACCGTAACGCCGACAGGCGATGTTCTGCGCGGTACGTATGCGGTGGCGGATCTGGTGAACAGCAGCAGCGGCAACGCGATACTGTACGTCCCCGGTTACTACAGCCCGGCCTCGATCTATCGTTCAACCTTCGGTCTGAAACTTACTCATGTATTGAGCACCCGCACCTTCTACGAGATGAACCTCCAGTACACCGCTAACCGCTATAATACCTTCCAAATAGCTTTGCGTGACACGACAAAACGGTTTGAACCTGTTCCGGGCTATAAGGTGGACGAAGCGCCCTGGGGCTATTGGGGCTATGGGGTGACAGGAATCGGAGACGGGATGATCCTCGGTGGCTGGATGAACTTGGGTCGGGATAAGAGTAAGATCCAAACCTCCTCGATCCGATTCGACATCACAAGCCAGGTGGATCACAGGAACCAGGTGAAAGGGGGATTCCAGGTTGTCTACAATGACCTGAACGTCCGATCCTACACAGAGAACCCGAGCATGACGACATGGAACCGGAAGCAAACCTATCACCGCTTCCCGTACCGGATCGGCGCGTATATTCAGGACAAACTGGAATTCGAAGGGTTTATCGCCAATCTTGGTTTGAGATTGGACTACACGGATCCAAACGGTTTTCGCTACGACCTCAAGCCGTACGACCGACTTTACCGCGAAGGTTATGGGAACACGATAGAGAGAGCAGCTCCCAGGACGAAGGCTAAAAGTCACCTGTACTTCAGCCCTCGCCTCGGTGTGTCCCATCCGATAACCGAGAACTCAAAGCTTTATTTCAATTACGGCCACTTTTTGCAGGAGCCGGCCTCGACATACCGATTCCGTATCCAGCGGGAGGCAAATGGACTCGTTACGTCAATTGGCAATCCGGATCTCGAGATGGAAAGAACGGTGGCCTACGAGCTTGGTTTCTCTCAGAACTTGTTCAATAGACTCCTTCTGAACATTGCTGCGTATTATCGCGACATTACAAACCAGGCTGGCTGGGTCTACTACCAGGATGTCGTCGGTACCGTCAAATATAACAAAGCGGAAAACAATAACTACCAGGACATCCGAGGCTTCGAAGTGACCCTAACGAAGTACACTGGTGGTTGGCTGAACGGGTTTATCAACTACACCTACGAAGTGATCACAAGCGGATACTTCGGTCTTCTCAGGTATTATCAGGACCCAAGCATGCAGCGGGACTACTTGCGACAAAATCCCTATCAGGAGAAGCCCCATCCCCAACCCTACGCTCGGGCCGATCTGGACTTTCTGACCCCGCCCGATTTCGGACCGAGGATCGCGGGTTTCTGTCCTCTCGGCCATTGGGATTTGAACATCTTAGCGACCTGGCGTGCGGGGGCCTACGAGACGTACAATCCGCATAACATCCCAGGCCTTGTGGACAATGTACGATGGAAGGACTACTACAACGTGGATATGCGCCTGACCAAGATCCTTCGCATAGGTCGGTTTGACGTTCAACTGTACGTCGACGTCATCAATGTGTTCAATATCAAGCGACTCAGCTACGCCGGGTTCTCCGACTATTATGATTACGTCGACTATTTGGAGTCGCTGCACTTCCCGTGGGAAAGTGGACCAGAGCACGGGAACGATCGTATCGGCGACTACCGCAAAGAAGGTGTAAAGTACGAACCTTACGACCCATCTGACCCAACGAAGACCAAGGAGGATCTCGAACGAATTCTTAAGACGAAGGCGTACATCGATATGCCCAACTTGACGTATTTCACGTTCCTGGATCCACGCGACGTCAGATTTGGGGTGAAGATTACGTTTTGACGACGCAGGAGGGAGAGTTTTGCGCACAACGCGGAGACACGAACGAGGTCGGTGGGGCAGGATCGGTTGGCGCGTGATGATGGGGGGGATCCTACTGCTACTTGGCACACAGAGATGGTGGTCGGATGCGCATGCCCAGGTAGCCGGCACGGAAAAACGATGGGTTCGTGTGGGCTCCCTGCAGACGCGGTTCTCCGCATACGGTTCGGAGCGGGCGTGGAATAATTCTTACTATGAAGGCTTGATTTGGCCTGCGGATTATCCAAAGCAGGATAACGCAGTAATCGAACGGCAGTGGATTGCGTGTGATGACTTTACTGACGCCAGGGGGCATCATTGGAGTAAGTATGGAATCTACTTCGCGGCGGATTACGTTGAAATCTCCCTTTTCCCCATCGTTCTGAAGCAGACTGCTAAGTTTGAGCCACCGAAGGTCTATGTCGACGGAATAGACGTTACGGCGCCATACGCAGGGGATGTCGACGAGATCGACCCCGAACAGATACCAGACCGCATCATCACTAACGTAGTGAACACTTCTATGGGACTGACGATCAGCCGTCGCATTTATGTTTTCAGTCAGCAGTACCACGACAATTATTTCATTCGCGAGTTTACGCTCACCAACACCGGCAACGTAGACTACGACAGCGAAATCGAACTGGGCGCAACGCTCAAGGGGGTTCGTTTTGGGAGGGGGGTCCGCTACAGCGTGTGCCGCGAGGGGGCTGAGAAGATCGGTGATGGACAAGTCTGGGGCAAACACACCTGGGTCAGCAAGCGGGGTGAGGATTACGCACTCCACGCCGGCGAACGTATTACCGAGCAAAATCCGATCGTGCAGTGGTTACGGTGCGGATTTGCCTGGGCGGGACAATCGGCCAAGAATGCGTTCGACAACATCGGGGCCCCCGACGTCAGCAGGGACGGGCGCCTCTGTTCGCCCCAATTTGCGGGGTTTGTGGTGCTCCATGTGGACAGGAGTCCCACCGACCGAAGCGACGACCCGAACCAACCGGTCGTGCTCGGCTGGCATGCCGGTGATACCTATCCGAAAGTGGGGAACCTCCAGCCGACGGACGAGCCCAACATGATTCTGCTCTACGATATGCTCAGCGGCAAACCCTATCTTGGGCTCGGTGGCAATGAGCGTTTCTACGAGAAATACTCGGCAAGCAATCCCGACCCGGTAACTGTGCACAACGATGGCGGCGGTACCAACATCTGGGTCTGCTACGGTCCGTGGGACTTGGAGCCCGGGGAGAGCGTCACGATCGTGGAAGCAGAAGCCGTGGCGGGATTGAACCGCCGGTTGTGCGAAGAGATCGGTCGACGCTGGAAGCAGGCTTACGATAATCCCAGCGACAAGGGGCCCTTTCCGCTGCCCAATGGCTCCACCACAGACAACAAGGACGTCTACAAGAACGCGTGGGTTTACACAGGGATCGACTCGATTCTGCAGACCTTTGGGCGAGCCAAGCGAAACTTCGATCTCGGTTACCGGATCCCGCAACCACCATTGCCGCCGCCAGTGTTTGAGGTCCAGTCGGGTGGGGACCGCATCATCTTGCGCTGGGAGCCCAGTCCTTCGGAGTCGGACCCCGATTTTGTGGGGTACAGGATTTTCCGCTCGGTGGCAAAGCCCGATACCTTTTACGAAGAGATCGCTTCTGTGCCAAAAGGAGTGACGCAATTCGAGGACATGAGCCCCGTTCGGGGTTACTCCTACTACTATTACATCGTTGCGTACAATGACGGGAGGAACAACACAACGGGCGATGCCAATCCCCCAGGGCCCCTACACAGCGGGCGTTTCTACACCCGAACTACGGAGCCCGCTTTCCTGCGTCGCGCCGCCGGCCGATCGTTGGACCAAATTCGGGTCGTACCCAATCCTTACCATATCGCAGCCCGAGACCTTCAATATCCAGGGGAGCCCGACAAGATCATGTTCTTGGATATTCCACCGCGCTGCACCATCAAGATCTTTACGGAACGGGGAGATCTGATCGAGACGATCGAGCATACGGACGGTAGCGGCGACGAGGAATGGAACTCTGTGACCTCGTCCCGACAGGTGGTGGTGAGCGGGGTCTACATCGCGGTGTTTGAAACCCCAACAGGGGAGAGGGCCTATCGCAAATTCGTCATCATCCGATGAGGTGGACCCAGCATGACTTGCAACGTCCGGGCACAGATCATCGTGATGTGTCTACTGATCGCGATCGGGGGTTGTACAAAGGAGCAGCCTCAGGGGCTTTATGATCCCGATGCGGAGTTTAATCCCGATCCGGTGATCACCAGCTTGATTCCCCCGGATAGCGCCTTGGCAGGCCTGGTTACCGTGACGATCAAAGGACGTCATTTCTCCCCATTGCCTGCAAACAATTTTGTCTACTTCGGCAAGACCCGCGTCCCAGTCATCCAAGCCTCGGGCGAAACTCTCCTCGTTGTGCGGGCCCCTAACACTCCGGCCGACAGCATACCCGTGAAAGTTGCCGTGCTCGGTGCCCTTGGGTTTAGCAACGTGGTCAGATACCGGCTTGTTCAGGGCGTCCTCAGCTGGGGAGGCTACGGGGAATTTGACGATCCCTACCTGGTGGAGTGTGATCGTCAGGAAAATGTGTACGTCGCCCTAGGCAATCGCAATGTCGAGAAGATATCCCCTACCGGGGCGAAGGAACTCTACGGTACCCTTCCGTTTGCCTTACCAAGCGGAATGAAATGGGGCCCGGACGGGTACCTCTACGTCGCGCGGAAGGCAACCTCCCTCTACCGCATTCCCCCTGCGGGCGGAGCGGCTGCTCGGTGGATTAATGCCCCCGGTCGGATCTATGACTTTGATTTTGCCCCGGATGGTTCCCTCTACGCTGGAGGGAAGGCCGATGTCCTGTATAGGATTACAGCCGATGGCACGTGCGTGCCGGTAGCGGATTACCCGAATGCGACAATCCGAGCTGTCCGCATATTTAGTGGCCATGTATACGTCGGTGGCCGCGACGAGAATGTCTCTGAGGAGTTTGTCTGGAGGCATGCGATTCAGCCAGATGGTTCCCTGGGAAGCAGAGAGGTGTACTTTGATTGGACCCTTAACGTGGGGAGGGACTCTGAGGTCTTGTGCTTGACGTTCGCGGCGGACGGTGATCTGTACATAGGCACCAACGCCCCGCAAGCCATCCTTGTAGTGCACAAGGATCGAAGCTTTGAGCCCCTATACCCCGGGGTCCTCGAGCCAACGACTCTCTATTTCAGTTGGGGGAATGGTCCCTACCTCTATCTTTGCAGGACAAGCACCGACCCCAAGAAGAAAGGGGTGTTTAGGGTTCACATGCTCAAGGCTGGAGCTCCCTATTACGGAAGGCCTTAGGCCAAAGAAAGCCAGTGGGGGAGCGGGGGAGAGGGATTGGTGTATCTGACGGAGCGAGGAAGGAGGTGATGCGCTGCATCGAATGAGTGAGGCCAAAGTGCGCGGGGGTAGTGAGGGTCAAGGGAGCGTTGCGGATCGGTAGCCACGAAGGAGGAAGAGCAATGAGGAAAATAGGGTTGACGCTGGTGGCCATGGCGGTGTTGGTCTCGGCGGCGGTGGCCCAGTGGGAGTTTGACAGCGAATTCTGTCGCGTCTCCCTGCCGCATGGGGTTGTGATCACACCGGACAACAAGGTGTGGGTCGCTGCCTATGGGCGAACCGACACGATGCGCGGGGTTGCGGCGAGCGTTCCTCTAATCTATGATTTGGAAGGCAATCTCATCCAGAAGCTGCGCGTCGTCACTTTCCAGGGGCAACCGGATACCCTCTGGAATCGGGCACGTGGGATTTCCTTAGACAAGGATGGGCACGTCCTCTATAGCGCTTTCGACGTCATTTATCACATCAATTACCAGACCCTGGAGGCGATGCACAAGATTCAACCCGCGGCCGGCAAGTCCGTAACCGAAGCTGCGATGGACGCAAACGGCTATGTCTATGTTTGTAACGTCGCCGCCGGGAACCCGGGATACATTTATGACCCGGACTTCGAGCTTTTCAGCTACTTCGCGGACACCGTGAAGACGCTCCAGCGTAGCGTCATCGTTACACCCGATGGCAAGGACGTCTATGTCGGCGCGATCTATTCGGGACCTAACGGCGTGCTTCACTATCACAGCGACGATGGCCCCGAAGGCACATATACGCTGGTCGGCCGATACGGCACGATCATGAAGGGAGACACCGTGGTCCGGAACATGTGGGGCCAGTGCCTGGATTGGGATCCTTGGGGCATGATTTGGGTCGGAACCTACTGGGATGTCGGGGCCAATGACTTTAAGAGCTGGTACCAGCTGGATCCGAAACGGGAGTTCGCGATTGTCGACAGCCTTAGTGTGCCGGCAGGCAACCCGAGTGTCGATCCTGTGCCGCCGGAAGGCAACAAGGTTTTTTCGCCGCGGGGCATCGCTTTCTACCAGAAGGACAACGTCTGGTACGCGCTCGCTGCCGACTTCGACGGCAATATCATCAAACGCTTCAAGAATCCAAGCCCGTATACGGGCCTAGTGGAGGTGGTCAACTCGACCGTCGTGCGGCATTACGGCCTGATGCAGAACTATCCCAACCCCTTCAACCCCACCACGACGATACCCTTCGTGTTGGCGAAGCCCGCGGAGGTGGAATTGAAAGTCTATGACATCATGGGCCGTGAGGTGCGCACCTTGCTGCACGAGAGAATGGGGCCAGGGGAGCACAGGGTGCTCTTCGACGCCACGGGCCACCCATCCGGGCACTATTTCTACCGCCTGAAAGTGGACGGCAAGGTTTTGACCAGGACCATGACCCTCGCCAAATAAGGAAAACAAGACCAAGGCTGGGACCGAAGGAGGCCGTCGGGAGCCCCCCGACGGCCTCTTTTTGCGGGCCGACGCCGGGAACGCCACGGCCCGGGGGGCCGGTCTTGACGATCTCAGAGGTGACCGCGTGCGTCCGAGAGGATTGTGCGTCCCTCTCCTCACAGGCATTGCCATTTGTGGGCTGCTGGCGTTCGCTGAAGGCGTCGGCGCCGCAGGAACGGTGTACCTGGTTCTTGGTTCTGACACCGCCATCTGGGACGGGATGGATGTCGCTCGGTTTGATTGCCGCTACCGCCTCGACCTCTATACGGACCCTTCCGGGAACGCATCGCAAGTCATGAGTCCGGCCTTCCGCCGTCGCTTCTTAGACTCCTATGGTCAGCCTCTCAAGATGACGTGGTGGATGATGGCAGGCAATATCTTCCGCTACGCCCGTAACCAGGACGTGCCGGTTCCCGGCGTCATGACCATGTACCTGATGAGAAAGTACCACGGCGAAAACGTCCGAATCAATGGCGACGAGCTTTCCTTGCATTACCATACCTTCATCTGGACGGACTATGACGGAGACGGCCGCTGGTGGTGGAACCAGGCCCGTAGCTTTGAGGAGTGCCGCGACGACTTCGAGGTCACCCTGGCGCAGCTGCTCCTCGAGGAGGAGGTATTTCCAGTTTCGTTCCGCAGTGGTTGGCACTATATGGATAACGATTGGCAACGTTATCTGAACGCGCTCCTTCCTTTCTCGCTCCATAATGACTATCCCAGCCGCGGGACCGATTCGGTGGAGCCATTGGATAATATTCTCGACTGGTCCCGGGCGCCCAGCAGTTGGCTCCCGTACCATCCTTCCGACCTGGACTACCAGACACCCGGGCAAAGCCCAGGATGGATCGTGCGTTCCGCTCACCTCTCCAGAGCCATCAGGTTGAACCTCCTGGAGGAGGCGTTCGCCGAAGCGGCTCGGGGCACTGACCAAGTTGCTTGTATCTGGGGTCACCTTCCAGAAACCGACTTCTTGGCGAACATCGCCCGGGTAGACAGCCTCCTCCATGAATTGGCTGGTCGCTACCCACAAGTCAGATTCCGCTACTGCACCGCAGTGGAGGCCATGCAAAATTGGTTGGGGACGCCTGATCACGTAGCCCCCGAGCTGGAGCTACAGGTCAGGGAAGTGGGGGACGGTCTACACGTCCTGATCTCGACCGATGAACCGATCTTTCAGCCAGCGCCTGTGTTGGCCTTCAAGGACATCCACGAAGAATATGGCCTTGTGCCATGCGCTCAAATTGGACCAAGGCACTGGGAGGCATTGCTACATGGGCGTCGCGTGGCCAAGATAGGGGTGAGTGTGTGCGATAGCGTAGGGAACCAGAGCCTGAAAGTCTACCGCCTTCTTCCGGACGACCTCTACTGCGACGATGAAGCCGGCAGCGCACAGCCGCGCCAAGGCCACTGGCAAGTATCTTCGGAAGCTGTCTGGGGGAGGTCCGCATTGATGGCCCGGGTGGGCAAGGCAGATAGCGCAGTGCTACATTGGATACCTCCGCTTCCCCAGGAGGCTGCGTATAGCGTCTTTGTCCAGCTGCCGGGGGTGACGCAGCCTGTTCGTCGGACCGTCTTCCGAATGTTCGATGGCGGCCAGATAGCCTGGACGAAGGAGTTTCGTCAACCTCCCAGTCCTGGGACCTGGATCTATCTCGGGACTTCGGTGCTGAGGCCTCGACCCGACACCTATCTGGAGGTTGTCGGGTTCGGCGACGGCGCAGTGGGGACCCTGGCTGTCGATGTCGCGAAGTTCAGCGCTCTGGTTCGCGATCGGGATCTCCACCTCGAGACACCCGTTGTAGACCTTGGCGAGGTAAGTGTCCGGGACACGCTGCGTTTTTCGGTCGAGCTTGCCAACCGGGGGATCATGCCCGTGTGGATTGCGGACATCCGTTCCGCCCGGGGCGCATTGCGCAGCGCAATCAGTCCTCCGCTTCTGGTCCCGGCGATGGGTAAAGTTTCGGTTCTAATTCTTGCTCGCTGGACCATACCTGGTGCCGCCCTTGATACCCTCATCTTCGTGAGCGATCAGCCGGGGGTCCCGCGCCTGTCGGCCCTGGTGACCGCTCGCGTGCAGAATTACTTTGTCCTCTTGGATAACGAAGACTCCCTTCGCTATCGGGAATTCGGGGAGTGGCACTTCAGCGTTGCTCAGGCACACGGACCGACAAGCCGATACGCCTTGCTCGGTCAGATTCCGCCCGCTCGGGCCCTTTTCACTACCGAACTCGACGTGGCCGGATCCTACGAGGTCTTCCAGATTGTCCCAGCTACAGAAAATGCCACGAACCATGCTCTCTATATTGTGAGCATTGAGGGAATTCCCTTAGATTCCGTCGTGGTCGATCAGAATGCTGGTAGCGGATCGTGGACCCTGGTTGGACGTTACGATCTGCCGGCCTCGAGGCCTGTCCAGGTCACGATCGTCGATGACGGTGGAAACACAAACCCACGCGGGGTAGTGCTGCGTGCGGACGCGGTCAAGTTCGTCCTCTCCGAGGCCGGAAGCTCCGCCGACTCGGAAGGAGAGGTACCTCTCCGCGCAAGCGCAGGGCTGTTCCGTGTAGGGCCGAGTTACCCGAACCCGTGCAATGGGCGGGCGCGGATTCCGGTGTGGCTGGAGAGGGCGAGCGAAGTGCAGCTTGACATCTACAATGCACGGGGAGAGAGGGTTTCCTCTGCTACGCAAGGGAGGCTTTCGCCCGGCCAGCATTTCCTGCTGTGGGACGCCGGTCCACTGCCTTCGGGCGTGTACCTCTACCGGCTGCGGGCGTGCGGGAAAACTGCCGCTGGCAAGCTGTTGCTTGTACGGTAGGGCCTGTGGTCGCAACTGCGTCCGCCGCCCTCTCTCCTCTCAAAAGGCTGCTTTGCCGGATGGGTCTTGATGACAAGGGGTAAGAGAGATGCAAAGGACAAGGATATGGGTGTTGGCCTGGTTCTGCGTTGCCGGTACCCTTCGGCTCGCTCCCGCGTTTGCCACGGTACGCGTTACGGGTCCGCCGAGGAAAATTGCCGGAGGCGAACCCGAACTTCGCCTCATGAGGCCCGTCTGGTCCCCCGATGGGTCGATGCTGGCCCTCACCGGTGAGAACTATCGCGGCCTATGGGTCGTGGGAGCGGATGGTGGAGGCCTGCGTCAGCTCACCGACGAGTTCGCTGCCGGCTACGGAATGGAATGGTCGCTGGACTCTGGCGCCATCCTCGCGCGGGTAGCCGAGTTCCGGGGACCGATCCGTTACAATGCAGCGAAGATCTTCGATCTGCGAACCGGTGAAACCATCCAGCTCACCGAATACCGCACCTTCATGCCGGAGCTGCCACACTGGGCGGACGGAATCCGCCGCGTCGCAGTGGCCGGAAGGCAGAACGTGGAAATCCTGGACAGTCGAAGGCAGGTCGCCTCCATCAGCAAGCCAATCCCCCACCGATTCTGCTACCAGAGCAGAGGGCAAATGGTGATCGCCAGGGACGACGGTACCCCGGTGGCTACTCTGGATCCCTTTCCGGGTGCTCGCTATCTCAATGAAGTTCTCTCTCCCGACGGAGAATTCCTTGCGTTTGAGGTTCTCGGCGGAGACCTCTACGTGGCGAGGGTGGATGGGAAAGAGCTCGTCCATCTGGGTTGCGGACACCGCCCCCAGTGGGCCCCCGACAGCCGTCACCTTGTGTTCATGGTTACAGAGGACGACGGGCACCGGTACTTGGCCTCGGATCTCTTTTGCGTCCGGGCCGATGGCTCGGGCAGGACCGCGATCACCGAAACACCACAGATTCTCGAAATGAACCCCAGCTGGTCCCCCGACGGTCGCTGGATTGCTTTTGACGTCCTGGAAGAGGGTGCCATCTACCTCCTGCCTGTCGAGATCTTGGACGAGGGCGAGGGCCGTTGAGGAGGAGCCTAATAGCTCGAGAGGGATGGAATGCAGCGGAAGGGAAAGTGTGCTGAGGGCGTGCTGTGGGCGGCTGTCGTTGGACTTCAAGTTGCCTTGTGGCCGTTTCGAGGCTTAGCACAGGTGACCGGTCTCTCAGGCTGGAACATCTTCCTGGACCCAGGCCACAGCCAGAGGGAGAATGTGGGCGCCTTCGGGTACTCGGAGGCCGAGCGCAACTTGCGCGTTGCCCTGCGACTTCGCGACATGCTCCTGGCGGAAACGGATATCGACACGGTCTACTTGTCGCGCACCAACGACACGGAAGTCGTCAGCCTTTCCCAGCGCACGGACTACGCCAATCGAGTTGCGGCCGCCTGGTATCACTCGATCCATAGCGATGCCGGGGATCCTTCGCTCAACAGCACGCTCTTGCTCTGGGGCCAGTACGCCGACGGTCGGGAGAAGATTCCCAATGGGGGCAAGGCGATGTCGGACATCATGGTTGGGATCCTCACGCAAGGGATGCGCACGAACACGCGGGGCTCTCGCGGCGATTGCAGTTTTTACACCTGGTCCGATTTCTGCCAGAGGACGGGTGGACCCTACCTCCATGTCAATCGTGAGACCACGATGCCGTCGGAACTCAGCGAGGCGGGATTCCACACAAACCCGCGCCAAAACCAGCTCTTCATGAACGAGGACTGGAAGCGCCTGGAGGCCCGCACCTTCTTCTGGTCCATCCTCCGCTACCATCGCATCGATCGGCCCCGTCCCGGCATCTGCACCGGGATCGTCTACGATGCCGAAACCGGTTTGCCTTTGAACGGAGCCCGGGTGACCATCGCCGGCCGGACCTACGTCACGGACACCTACGAGTCCCTTTTCCACCGTTACTCGAACGACCCGGAGCAGCTGCGGAACGGCTTCTACTATTTCGAGGGACTGGGGACGGGGACGGTGGAAATGACCGTGGAGGCCGAAAACTACATCCCTGCTCACCTGCAGATCGCTCTGTCCGACACCTTCTTCACGTTTGTCGACGTAGCCCTTTACAGCATTCTCCCGCCCGTGGTGAAAGCCACGCAGCCTGCGGACGGCGACAGTGCTTTCCCCGCCTGGAACGATCTGGTCGTCACGTTTAGCCGCCCGATGAATCAGGCCTCTGTCGAGCAGGCGGTTTCCCTCGATCCACCGGCGCCGATGCACTTCTCGTGGAGCCCCGACGGAACCACTTTGCGCATCCGGACCGATACCCTGCTCTTTATGACCCGATACGTTCTTCGAATCTCCGGATCGGCCCAGAGCGTCCATGGCTATCCCCTGGACGGCAATGGCGATGGCGTCGGGGGAGATGACTTTGTGCTTCGCTTCCGCACGGCGCCGCCCGACATCGCGCCGCCCAAGCTACTCAGCATCTATCCGAAGCAGGGCGCCCGGAACGTCGAGCTGCACCCGATCATCACTGCCTGTTACGATGAGCCCTTGGATACAACCCTGAAGTTCGACGAATACTTCAAGGTCGAGAAATTCTCCGGTCATTCCCCCGTGCCCGGGGTTCTGAACCATTATCTCGTTCGGGGGAGGAGCGTGCTCAGCTTTTTCCCCGACGCGCCGCTTTCGCCAGGGGAAGTCTACGTGACCAGGATCCTGCCCGGTCTCAGGGACCGGTTCGGAAATGTCGTGAGCAGGACGGGTTACTACAGCTTCACCACGACCGACACGGCATGGCAGACCCTGACCATCGATGATTTTGAGTCAGGACTAAGTTACTGGTGGGCGCCTCAGCAGAGTGGCAGCACGACGGGAATCGTCAGCGAGGAGACCAACCGCGGGCCGGAGGAGAGAATCGTTAACCTGCTCAGTGGAAGCAGACAGGCTTTGCGGGTCTCCTACGCGTGGGATGTCTCCGCCTCCTCGTGGCTGATTCGGCTCTACCTGTCGGGTGGCCCAGCCAAGAATGTGCGCTTTGACCGATCGTGGATCTTGCAGGTCTACGTCTTTGGCGACGGGAGCGGGACCCGCTTCCGCTTCTGTGTGGACGATCGCGTCCCTGATTACCGGGCCGAGAACCACGAGGTGAGTCCCTGGTACACCGTCGATTGGGTCGGCTGGCGGCTTGTCTCCTGGGACATGAGCCGCGATGGCACGGGCGAGTGGATTGGCGACGGTCAGTTGGACGGAACCCTGGGCTTCGACAGCATCCAACTCAGCTTCGAACCGGGAGCGGAAGCGCGCGGCGAGCTCGTGTTCGACGATCTTCGTCTTGCAAAGCGGACGGTCAGCGCGATCACCGGGACGGAGGCAGCCACGCCCCCAGATTTCCGACTTTACGAAGGCTATCCCAACCCGTTTAATTCCACCGTCACCCTCAGGTACGATGTGGCTCGATCCATGCAGCGGGTATTGCTCGAGGTGCTGGATATCCGGGGGCGCCGGGTCAAGAAGCTGGTTGACGAGCCCCAACCGGCCGGGTCCTACCGCGTGGTGTGGGACGCTCACGATGATCTCGGCCGGGAAATGGCAAGCGGCGTGTACATCTGCCGGTTACGGACCGAAGCAGGGACCGCCACAACGCGCGTAGCGCTGATCCGTTGAGACGCCGGCCAAGCGCCCTGCTTCCTTGGCTTCGCAGGGAAGACGGGGCTGGGCCTGGACCCAGAAAAGAGTTTGAGGCGGCTCGGCTGCCGCGGAAGGTTAGAGGATAGCCGCGAGCGTCGTAGGTCGCCAGCGACGGAGGAAGAGGAAATGTGCAGGAAGGCGGTTTTGGCCTTGGCTGTCTTTCTCGGTGCGCAGGGGGCCGGGGCAGGAGGGAACCGGGAATTCCGGGCGACGTGGGTGATCACGTGGGAGCACATCGATCCGGCCCTGACGCCGGAGCAGAATATGCAAAATGTGCGTGCCATTCTTGATCGTCACCGCGCCGCCCACATGAACGCTGTGCTCTGGCAGTGTCGCCAGAGCGGCACCGCCTACTACGTTTCCTCCTTCGAGCCCTGGGGGTACTACGCCAATTACCGCTATCCGGGCTACGATCCCCTTGCCTACGCCATCGAGGAAGCGCACAAGCGAGGCATGGAGTTGCACGCCTGGTTCAACGTGTTCCAGTGCTCTTCCACCTATCCTGGAGCCCCTGCTGTGGAGCACCCGGAATGGGTCTGCCGCGACCGCGAAGGCAACCCGATGACCAGCAATATGTTTCTCTCGCCAGGGCTGGACGACGTGCGCGCCTATCTGGTCGCGGTGGCCCTGGAGATCGTTCGAAATTACGACATCGATGGCCTGCATCTGGACTATGTTCGCTGGCCCGAGTACACAAGCTCTCCCCTCTCGCGAGCGCTGGCCAGAGCGGCCGAAAGGCGGCCTGCATTGGACGGGGTCATCTCGCCGGAGCTTCTTCAGGACCTGCAGGAAAACGCCCAGAGCCGATACCTGTACGATATCGATCATCCGTACTCGGCGGGCGTCCCGGCAGGCTTCGGTTCCTGGGAGGAATGGTGGCGCTGGTCGGTCACGGAGTTCGTACGGGTGTTGCACGACTCCATTCAGGCCATCAAGCCCTGGGTAAGGCTTTCTGTGGCTGCCCTGGGTAATTACAACTGGGGCAGTTGGCAGGGCTACGGAACCGTCTACCAGGATGCAGCCCTCTGGTTTAACCAGGGCTACATTGACCAGCTCGCGCCGATGCACTACCACTGGCTCACCCCCGACGGCTTTTACTCCATGCTCGTCGGACCCACCAACGCCTGGGGCCCGTGGATTCAGCAGGGCATTGCCGAGGGGAGGCTCTTCACGGTTGGCCCTGGCTCCTACCGTCTGGCCGAAGAGAAGGTCTGGTACCGACATCCGGCAATCGTTGAGGCCTGTCGCCGCGTGCCCTGGGTCGACGGCTTCCAGTTCTTCAGCTACGGGAGCTGGCAGGCGTACCGTTACTGGGAGGAGGCTGGCCAGACCTTCTTTGAGCGGAGGACAAAGATCCGGTCGGGCTGGAGCGACTATGCGGCACGACCCGCTCCCCCCACGATCTTTCTTGCCAAAATCGACTCGCTGCGCTACGAGATCACGGTCGTACCCCCGCCAGGATTGACCGAATCCCATCGCTTTGCGGTCTACCGCACCGAAAAAGACACCCCCGATCCGGAGAACGATTGGATTGTGGATTTTCACTTCGGGACTGCCCCCTTCACCCTGACGGAGCAGTTCACGGGTACCCAGGACTACAACGGCCGATACCGCTACTACGCCACCGTCCTCGATCGCTTCTGGAACGAGTCGGATCCGTCGAACACGGTCCAGACCGATCCGATCCCCTCCTTTCCTCCTACGGTGGTGGCTACCGAGCCTGCTGAGGGAGACACCGTGCCGGCCACCGCCGCGATCTCCCTGGTGTTCTCAAAGACCGTGGACCCCGCCGGCGTGGATACCTCGATCCGATTCCTCCCCCCTGTGGAAATCCTCCAGATGAGCTGGATCGACGGTCGGACTCTGCAGATCGTGCCGGCACACTTAGCCTTCGGGACCTCCTACACCCTCATCGTGACACCAGGCGTTCGCGATGTCAATGGCCGTCGCCTCGACGGCAATGGCGATGGGGTGGAGGGAGATCCCTTCTTCCTGCGCTTCTTTACGTTCCCCGTCGATGATCGGCCTCCCCGAGTGGTCCGTGTCTATCCTGGACTTGCTGACGGGGAGACGCTGGACGTCGATGGGGTAATCAACCTGCTGTTCGACGAACTGATTGAGGCGAGCACGGTCAGCGACTCGTCCGTGGCCATCCGCTCCGGTCTATTGGTTCCCCCCGTGCAGGCCTTGCACTCTGTCGTAATGGGGCGATCCCTCCTCTCCGTCCGCGCCTGGGAACCTCTGCAGCCGGATACCGAGTACAGCCTCGAGCTACTCCCCGGCATTTGTGATACCACCGGGAACAGGATGGCGGAATTGTTTGCGATGCGCTTCCGAACATCCCAGGCGCGCTACACGGAGGTGCGTCTCATCGATGGCTTCTCCCAGTCGGGAAACTGGGAGCAGCCGAGCTACAGCGGCTCAACCTCTGGCATTGTGGTCTCTCGGTCCTCATTCGGGATCACAAGAGAGTTGTACCTTCCGGCGTCTGCCACCAGACCCGTCGAGCGGTACTCGGGACTCCTGACCTACGAGTGGGAGGAGACTCCCCCTCCTCAGGGCTATCTGCTCAGGGAATATTTGCGAACCGGAGCCCCGCGCGATGTCGTCTTCGATACTTCCTACACCCTTCAGGTCTACCTCTACGGGGACAATAGCGGAAACCTGTTCCGCTTCTGTCTGGACGAGGGTACGGCTACCGACTGGCCGTATCACGAGGTGTCCCAGTGGGTGAGGATCGACTGGTATGGGTGGCGTCTGGTCGAGTGGCGTTTGGGCGATGCAGGCAGTGTGGGCACCTGGATCGGCAACGGCAGGCTCGATGGAAGTCGCTACCGCATCGACAGCTTTCAGCTGACGCGCGGCGAGAACGGCGCTCTCCGGGGCAAGCTGTACTTCGACAATCTCCGGATCGTCAAGAAGACGACGCAGCCGGCCGGCGTCGTGAGCCAAACGGCCACAAGCGCTCGGACTTTTGCCCTTCTTCCCGCGTACCCGAACCCCTTCAACGTCGCGACGGTGATCCCGTTTGATCTGGTGGACAATGCCGAGGTGCGCCTCGAGATCTTCGATCTTCGCGGCCGGCGCGTGGCTGTGCTCGTCGATCAACCACTTGCCGCCGGCCATTACCGGGTGCGCTTCGAGGCCTCCGACCTCCCGTCTGGAACCTACCTCTGCCGCTTGACCGCAGGGGGGCACGTAATGACCCGCAAGCTGGTCCTCGCGAGATAGGTCAGGGACTAAAGAGGCGCTCGCTATCAGGGGCTACTCCCCCCTCCCGGTTCGCTTCGGAACCATAGGACGGAGGAGGGGGGATTGCCCCTTCTCTTGCCCGCCGATTCGGCCGCCTAAGTTCGGCAGAAACGTGCCCGACCGACGGCAGCCGTTGCGCGTCCGCGCGCATTGCGCAACTCTCAAAGCCGCGCGATCCGTCTGCGATCCCGGTCACACGGACTGCAGGGCCTGGCTTAGATCATCGATTAAGTCCTCGATGTCTTCGATGCCCACGGCAAGACGGAGCATCCTCTCCGAAATGCCCATCGCCCGGCGCTCTTCCGGACTGTACTCGCAGACAATGGTCGAAAACGGGTGAATGATCAGGGTCTTGTTGTCGTTGAGATTGGTGGCGCGCCGTACGATCCGGAGCGAGTCGATTAGTCGGAAGCAGGCTTCCTGGCTTTCCAGCTCGAAGGTGAGGAGAGCCCCGTAGCGACCGCGGAACTGTTTTCGGGCAATCGCGTGGTAGGGTGAGTCCGGCAAGCCGGGATAGTTAACGGATCGAACTTTTGGATGTTGCCGGAGGAAATGGGCGAGCTCGAGCGCGTTCTGGCAGCTCCGTTCGATTCGCAAAGCCAGCGTCTCGAGGCCCAGCGTCTGGAGATAGGCATTGTGTGGGGAAAGGCAAGCACCGAGATTTCGGTACACCTCGCGTCGCAGGCGCATCAGAAATGCGGACGGGCCGTAGCGCCGAAATGCCTCGGAAAGAGCAGGGGCCAGGGACCAGTCGAAGGTGCCATTGTCGATGATCAGCCCCCCGACGCTGGTAGCTCCGCCCGAGATGTGCTTTGTGCTCGAGATGACCTCCACAGCCGCCCCAAAGTCCTTGCTGCGGAAAAGATAGGGGGTCGTCAGAGTCCCGTCGACGATGAGGGGCACGGAGTGCTTGCGGGCAATGGCCGCAATGGCTTCAATGTCCGGCACCTCGAGCTGAGGATTGGTGATGGCTTCCACGAAAACAGCGCGGGTATTGGCGTCGATGGCCTGCTCCACGGTGGCGGGATTCGTGACGTCCACGTAGCGAACCGTCAGCCCCCACGGTTTCAGGGTGCGGTTGAAAAGCGACACGGTGTTGCCGAAGAGAAAGCGCCCGGCGACGATATTGGTCCCCGCCCCCGCAAGGGTTAATATCACATTGCTGATCGCTGCCATCCCTGAGGAAACCGCCAGGACGCCGTAGGCGTCGGCGAGGACGCGCACTCGGTTTTCGAAATCCTCCACGGTGGGATTGCTGATCCTCGAGTACGTGTGCGCCAGTTTCTGGCCTTCAAAGGCAAGCTGAATGTCTTGGGCGGAATCGAATTCGAAGGCCACACTGTCGTAGACCGGTATGCGCAGGGAGCCGTGAGGATCCCTCTTGGGCAGTTGGGCGTGCAGCGCTTTGGTCGTGAATCCTTTCATGTGCCGCCTCCCGTGACCATTGGACAAGCACCTGTATGAAGCGGGGAAGGCCAGAGCAAGCTCAATGGGCTCCTGAGATCCTGTGCCTTCCCCATTCTTCCGCACGGCCACCGACTCGGATTGGCCGCGTGGACCGACGCCTCCTGACGGCAGTTCGCTGGAAGCCCCTACCCTACTTTGCCGCAGGGCGCAGCACAGGGCCTCTAAACCGAGTGGGATCCGGAGCATTCTTGACCAGGCCCCATCCCGCCACCTGCCGGGAAGGCCGGTACGCGAGCCCGACCCCTCTTGTTCCGCGCCGGCGTGATCGAGCGCCGGGATCGCCACAAGATCCGCGGTTTAGCTTCTGGCATCCTCTCAGGTAGGAGACCAGGTTTCTCCTCGACAGGAACCGGCCCCGGGTCCGGCTGAACTCAAGGCCCCCGGCATCCGACATCTGTGGGGTGCCTCTGGACCCCTCCCGGGTACGCGCCACGGGCGAGACTTCCTCCCTATGGAGATCCCAAACGAAAGATACCCACGCCTCTGTCCGCCAACGGAATGCTGGCCTGCCCCGCGCGAAACGCCTGGCAGAGAGTTGAGTCGTGGGACTTGACCTTCCAGGATCGTTAACTCCGCCCTTAAGATAGGAAATGGGGGCTTGTTCCAAAACAACGGATCGATGGGGGAGACCGGTGCTGCGCTTTTCCTACAGAGCTGTGGTCTCCGGGCGCGTCTAGAGGTAAGGTCCTCTTGAGCCGCGGGGAGCTATCTGGAAGCTCTTTTCCGCTGCGAAAGGCGCCTACTTCTGCCAGCGAGCAAGAGCCCCGCCTTTGGCCTCGACCACATGGTCGAGAGATTCGACAATTTCGTCGAGGAAGGGTCCCAGTGACGGGAGGGAGCCGGGTTGCGGCCTGGCGCTAATCTCTTGAAGCCATTGCGTTTGGAGGGATTAAAGGATGCACAGGGTCTCTTGGCACAACCGTTGCCAAAGGGTGGGACAGGAAGCCGGCTATCCGAGACGAGAAAACCTGGAAATTGGATTAACCAAATCGGGAGGTTCGACGATGACGAGAAAGGCAGTATCCGTTGGCGTACTGATCGGTGTGGCTCTGGCTTTCGTCACACTGCAGGCCATTGGCCAGACGCAACCCTCCGCGTCGCCGCCGAAAGGGGCCGCTTCGGCGCGTCCGGGCGGTGCGGCCCTGGTTGCACCACCTGACCACGATGGCGATGGCGTTCCGAACGGTCTGGATCCCGATTTCGTCGGTCCCAAGCTGCGTGGGGGTCGTACGACAGGCGGTTTCGTGGATCTTAACGGCGATGGCATCAGCGACCGCGCGCAGGATTGGGATGGAGACGGCATCGTCAATTGTCAGGACCCAGACTGGAAGGGCCCGGTCGGCAGCGGCCCCAACCGGAACCAGGCGGCGGTTAGGGCGAACCGTCGCGCCGCTCACAGGGGCGCAGCGGCCGGCTCCACCATGAGCCGAGGGACCGCTGGCCGGCGTGGTTTGGCGAGGTGAGGCAAGGTAGGGGCGCCTGTCGAATCAGGCGCCCCTAAAGCCTTCTTGCAGATAATGGTCGGAGGAAGTAAGTTGACCAAGCGGAAGGAGGTAGGGCGATGCGAGAACGGAGAAAGTGGCTGTTCACGGCTGCGATGCTCGTGGCAATGACCACGGGTACCTGGCTTACCCTGCACGCGCAGACGTATCGCGAGCGCTGGGGGGACCTCTTTGAATGGGGGAAGCGACCAGGACCGGGGTGGGAGGTGTCTGTTCCTGACACCCTCGTAGGTGTGCTTGTCCAGCAACCCAGGAGACCGGGGGCCCTTCGTTACGGCCTGGACACCAACGGAGACCAGCAGCCTGACTACTACCTCAATCTGGGGAGGGTTTTCCCTCAGGACTCTCTACCCCAGCCTGGCTCCGAGGTGACGGTGATCGGATGGGTCCGTGCTGAACACGGCCTGAAGCTGATCGTTGTGCAAAGCATCAACGGCCTCCAGGCCCGACCGCTCCCCAACTGGTACCGGCATGTCCACCAGTGGCTTGCCCGCCACGACTCGATTACGATCACGGGCACCGTGCTTGCCGATACTGTCGACGGGATCCAGCTCCTGTTCCTGGACGCGGACGGCGATGGTGTAGCTGACTACTTCCTCGATTTCGGGCCTCCCTGGTACGTCCCCGAAAGCGGCGCCTCCAGGCCGGTTGAAGGTCAGACGGTCACCGTCGTCGGCTTTGTTGAGGCTTGCCGCGGCACGGATGTCCTGGTTGTGCTGAGCATCGACGGGCAAGCCTGGCGGGAGCCCTTCGGCCCTCCACCGTGGACTGGCCGGTGGATGCGCATTCGGGAAGCGGTAGACACCCTCCGCATCGTCAGCCCGTGGGATAGCCTCCTCGAAGTGGTGGTGCCGCCCGGAGCCTTTCGCCACATGCGGCAGACCCACGCCCGGATCTTCTGCCAGCTCTACCCAGCCCTCTTGGACAGCCTGCCCGCTCTCGGAGACTCGGTCTTCGCAGGCTGGCGCATCCGGTTCTTTGCCGAAGGCGGGGTCCGTCTGAACGGGCGTGGCTTGGTGCTGCATTTCGCGGAGAGGATCCGGATTCGGCTTCGCATCGTCAGCGGCAAGCCCGGCACCCTCGGCAAGGCGTCCACGGCGACCTATACACTGGCGACCTGGGATGAGGCGGCCAACCGCTGGGTTCCCATCGGAAGCACGAGCGGGGACGCCATCGTAGGCGAGGTGGAGACCTTGAACTCGGATAACCTTGCCCTCATCCAGGCGGCCACCGCCACCGGTCTGTCGCCGAGCCCAGCCTACCTTCCCACGATGGCTGAGCTGTATCCGAATTACCCGAACCCCTTCAATCCCTCGACGGTGATTGGGTACAGGGTCAACGGCACGTCGCCGCAGAGGGTGAAGCTCGCCGTCTACGACCTGACGGGGCGCCCGGTGAGCACCATCGTTTCCGCTCTGCAGGAGCCCGGCGAGTACCGGTTCACCTGGACGGCCATCGATGAGCAGGGCGTGGAACTTCCCGCTGGCGTCTACATTGTTCGACTGGAGGTCGGTGGCTTCACCCAGGCCCGGCGGATCGTGCTGGTCAAATGAGATCCGCTCGGGACAGAGGGGAGGCTGGGGCGCTCCGGCAAGCGCCCCAGCTTCCTTCGCAGGTGGAGCGTAGCATTTCGATGCTTCGGTCAGCCGAGGCTGGGAAGGGGAGGGGTTGGATGTCGGAGCAATCACGTCAACTCCGGATGAGGGCGAGCGGACCGGAAAGAAGATGGTGGCTCCCTGTATTCGTGTTCCTGATGGCCGTGGTCGTCGCCCTCTTCGTGTACTCGCCCGGCCGAGCTCTTTGCCAGTCCCATGGCGGTCAGGCCGTCTTGCCCCCGATCGGATTCGTCGACGAAAACGGAGACGGCGTCAACGACCGATTTGTGGACAGCAACGGCGACGGTGTGAACGATGTGGACGGCAAGCCCTACCCGCACACTTTCCCTTACCTGGATCAGGACGGCGACGGGGTCAATGATTTCTGGGTGGACGCCGACGGCGACGGCGTCAATGATTTAATCCTCAAGGTTGAGTTTCCGGGCCAAGGACCCCGGTGGATCGATATCGACGGGGATGGGATCGAAGATCGAGACGTGCGGGTTCTGCTTCCGCCCGGTCTCCTGTGGAAGCACGTGCTGGATGCCGACGGGGATGGCCGGAACGACATCACAGGGCTTGCCTACCGAGGCCGGGCAGGGATTCAGGGCTTTCGCTTTGGTAAGGTGGACGAAGAGACGGGGCAGGTGTACGAGAACTTCCGGGACGCCAATCGGGACGGGATGCACGACGAAGCCCTGCGCCACGGATGGCTTCGCGCCAGGGCAGGAATGGACCTTTTCATCGACCGCGACGGGGATGGCATCGGCGATTCGCGCAAGGTAGGTCAGGGGCGAATGCGAGCCGGTCGCCTGCGCTCGGGCAGGGGTATGGCGGGAGTCGGTAGGCGATGAGAAGGGGGCTTGTTCTTGCCAGCGTTCTTTTTCTCGTCGCCTCGGCGGACCTGAGGGGGCAATGGTCCGTTGAGGCCGGGTGGCTGACCACGTACGACGCGAACAGCTTCCGCAACTTTCGGGAGCTGCCCGATTGGGTGAACCAGGGCAGCGCCGCTGTGTCGAGGGAGTTCAGCTGGTCGAAGGCCGAGCTCGCCGTATCGTATGACGTCAGCGGCGCTCTTTTCCACAACCACCCCGACCGCCGCTTCCTCTTGCAATCCCTCGGGGGCGAAATGGCCATATTCCCAGGTGGCAGGGGCTTTGCGCTCGTGGCCTCCGTGAGCTACGGGCGGAGGGACGACGTAGCGCCCTACACGATCTTCGACCATCGTATGTTCGAGGCCTCGCTGGGCTATCGGACAACACGTGGCGAATGGTATCCGGAATGCACGCTGGGTTATGCGAACCGTTCGTACCCCAACCTGCCCGAGTTCAGCCACCACGAATGGGATCTCTCCTTTGGGGCAAGACACTCGTTTCCTCAGCGGCTGTCGATCATCCTGGGCGTCGAGATGGGGTACCGGGCCTTTGTCCGTCGCCTGGTGGTTATTACTCGCAGCGTGACGCCATCGTCCTTGGGGTCCTCCAACCGGCGAAAGATGAGGCGCTGGTCGGGGGGCGGGTTTCGGGAGGTTCAGATCATCGAAACTTTGGCCGAAGCTCCGGAGACCGCCTTGATAAGCGGAAGAATCCGGCTGGGACGGCCTTTGGGGGAGAGTACAGGGCTCAGCCTGGAGTGCTCGGGGGGCTGGAGTCCCTCCCGGGCGGCACGCTCCCTGACCAGGCTCGACTACGGGTACGATCCGTCCGATTTCCTTTCCGAAGATCCGTTCAGTTTCGACGGAGGCCGCCTCTCTCTCGAGCTGCGGAGGATCTGGGGGCGCAACGTGGAGACCCAGATGGGCTTCGCAGGGGGACGGCGGATGTACGGGGGCGTGCCCGCGTTCGACCTGGATGGGGAAAAGGAGATTTCCGAACACCGGATAGATACCCGAGTGGAAGCGTGGTTATCCCTGCAAATTCCGGTGAATGTCGGGGCGCTGCAGTTGGTGGGATCAGCGGACCTGCGATGGACGCAGAGCCGCAGCAACGACCCCTACTATCGCTGGCGTGGCCTAATGGCCGGGCTTGGGGTGCGGGCGGCCCGATGAGTCTTTCGGGCATCGGGTGGGGCATGTTGCTCAAGGAATGCGCAGAAACGGCCGAAGGTGTAGATAGGGAGTGTATACGAGAGGCACAGGTGGAACAGAAAAAGCCCTTGACAATGAGCGGGGATCTTCTATATTGTGGTTCGCGTTTGGAGAGGGGGCTGAAAAAAGGGCTTGACAATGTGGGGTGAGAGTTTTATCTTAGCGCTTGCCTAACGAGGAAGGTAGGTGTTCTTTGACAACATCGCGTGCACGCACCTGGCGTGTGGGTGAGTTTCAACCTACGGCTAGGAGAGTTGGGATTGAACAATGGAGAGTTTGATCCTGGCTCAGGACGAACGCTGGCGGCGTGCCTAACACATGCAAGTCAACCGGACTGGGTTTCTTCGGAGGCCCAGTTCGGTGGCGAACGGGTGAGTAACACGTAGGTAACCTACCCCCAGGACCGGGATAACCCACCGAAAGGTGGGATAATACCGGATGATGCAGCGGGTCCGCATGGACATGTTGTTAAAGGCTGGCTCTTACAAGGGGCTAGCGCCTGGGGATGGGCCTGCGGCCCATTAGCTAGTTGGTGGGGTAATGGCCCACCAAGGCGACGATGGGTAGCCGGCCTGAGAGGGTGTCCGGCCACACTGGGACTGAGACACGGCCCAGACTCCTACGGGAGGCAGCAGTGAGGAATATTGGGCAATGGCCGCAAGGCTGACCCAGCAACGCCGCGTGGGGGATGAAGCTCTACGGAGTGTAAACCCCTGTCAGGAGGGAAGAAACCCCAGGTTTCGAATAGGGACCTGGGCTGACGGTACCTCCAGAGGAAGCCCCGGCTAACTCCGTGCCAGCAGCCGCGGTAATACGGGGGGGGCGAGCGTTGTCCGGAATCACTGGGCGTAAAGGGCGCGTAGGCGGGATGGTAAGTCGGTGGTGAAAATCCCCGGCTCAACCGGGGACTTGCCGCCGAAACTGCCATTCTTGAGTGCGGGAGAGGGAGGTGGAATTCCTGGTGTAGCGGTGAAATGCGTAGAGATCAGGAAGAACACCGGTAGCGAAGGCGGCCTCCTGGCCCGTCACTGACGCTGAGGCGCGAAAGCGTGGGGAGCAAACAGGATTAGATACCCTGGTAGTCCACGCCGTAAACGATGGGTGCTA
>JAPDPT010000047.1 GCA_034506315.1 candidate division KSB1 bacterium
GCCTCAGGCAGGACTCATGGCCATGATGTCCCAGGGCATCGTAGGCGGAGAGATGGCCTGGACGCTCGTGCTGGCCGGGATGCTGTTCTCCGTGGCGCTTATCCTTCTGGGCTCGCCCTCGCCCATGCTGATCGCCGTGGGCATGTACCTCCCGTTCCACAGCACGGCTGCGATCTTCGTCGGTGGAGTGATCCGCTGGATCCTCGACGTCTCCGCTAATCGAAAGAAGGCGACTCAGGCCGGGAAGGATCTGGTAGAACGGATCGGCCTCCTTCTGGCTTCGGGCCTGATTGCAGGCGAGGCCCTTACCGGTGTGGCCACAGCCGCCCTCAGGGCAGCCAACGTGGAGCTCCCCACCGTCCTGTACACGCCCTGGCTCGGAATCGTGGTATTCGCGATCTTGGCCTTCGTGCTGATCTATTACCCGATGAGGCAACTCGTCCTCAGCGGCGAGGTGGAAAAGTCGTGAGCGAGAAATGGCTGGCAGCTCCTGCCAGCCATTTCCACATCCGCCGAGCCTGCTCCGCAGGACCGTGCGCGCGAGAGGTCCAGGCGCTGCCGACCTTCAGGACGAAAGGGATGAAGCGAGGAAAGACACAGGACCTCGAACGAGAACGAGCCAGAGTGGCCCAGTTGCGACCGCTCCGCCTGTACCCGTGGCAGGAAGCGGAAGACGGCAAGGTGGTGGTGCTGAAACCCAAGTTCGAACATCCTTTGCTGCGCCGATACCTCCTTCCAAGATTGCGGAACCCCAATTACCGGATTCATCTCGACGACATCGGCTCTTTCGTCTGGAGACTCTGCGACGGGACACACACGATAGGGGAGATAGAGCAAGAGCTCAGAGAGCACTTCGGGCAGCGGGTAGAGCCGGCCTTCGAGCGCCTGAGCCTGTTCCTCGCACAGCTGTTCCGGGGATCGTTCATTCGCTACCTCTGAGAGCAGAAGCCTGCCGAAAGCCTCCGGCCCCCGGAGGCCCGGGGTCGTCATTCGGGACATGTGAGAGAGCAGGTGGAGAAGGGAATGGCTGAATACGATCTGAAGGCCTTCGCCTTTCGGCAAGGGGGAAGGGAACGAGCTGGACTGGCGGTGGGGGAAGATCTCTACGACCTCAGCTGGTTTCTGAGCGAGTGGCCCGGCGCGGAGGATTTCGAGCTTCCCGATCGACCAACCCTTCTCGACCTTCTGGAGAGCGGTTGCTTCAGCCTCGAGCTCCTCAGGGAGGTGTGGCGCTTCGCCAGAGACAGCCGTCTGGACGAAGTGGCCCGACTTGCGGGTGAGCCGGACTTCCTGCCCCCGATCACGCGACCCCAGAAGATCCTCTGTCTCGGACGTAACTACGCAGCCCACGCTCGTGAGGTGGGCCACGACGTGCCAGAGGAACCGATCTTCTTTGCCAAATCCCCCTCCGCGCTGATCGGCCACGGCAAGGCGATTCAACTGCCCTCGGCCTCACAGCGTGTCGACCATGAAGGGGAACTGGCGGTCGTTGTGGGCCGCCGAGCCAAAGGGGTACGGCCGGAGGAAGCCTGGGGGTACGTTTCCGGCTACACGATTGTGAACGACGTCACCGCGCGCGACGTGCAAAAGCTCGACCTTGAGCAGCAGAAGCCGTGGTTCCGCTCGAAGAGCTTCGATACGTTCTGTCCCTGCGGTCCGTGGCTGGTTCCGCGGGAGAGTGTGCCGGATCCCCACAGCCTCACCCTCGAGGTGCGGGTCAACGGCGAGGTCCGGCAGAAGGCGAGCACCTCGGAGATGATCTTCCGGATCCCGGAGATCCTTGCGTACCTCAGCGCCCACCTCACCCTCGAGCCAGGCGACATCATTGCCACGGGAACACCTGAAGGGATTCGTCCCCTCCACCCCGGCGATGTGGTAGAAGTCACCATTACGGGGATCGGGACGCTGCGCAATCCCGTGGAACGGGGGTAGTTCCTGGGGAGCAAGGGATAGCTACAGCCAGACGGCGACGAGGTCACCATGGGAACACAGCTGGAGCGAGCCATCCGAATTGCCGTGCACACCTGCCTTGGGGTCCAGAGCGGAGAAGAAGTGGTCGTGGTAGCGGACGAGCCGATGTTGGAGCTCGGGCGTCTTTTCTTCGCGGCCTGCGTGCGGGCCCGAGCGGCTGTGGCCCTTGCTACCCTCCCCCCCTTGCACAGCCTCCGCCCCTTCGTACCGGCCAGCGTGGCCCACATGATGCAGGCCGCCAACGCCCTGGTGCTGGTCACCAGCGTCTCCCTTTCCCACACAGAGGCCCGTAGGGCTGCCTGTCGAGGCGGAGCCCGAGCCATCAGTCTCCCCGGCGTTACCGAAAACACCCTGCGACGCGCGGTGGACGTGGACTACAAGTTCATCTCGGATCGGAGCCGCAAGCTGGCGGACATTTTCACCATCGGATCCCGCGTGCACCTGACCACCCCAGCGGGCACCGACCTGCACCTCTCGATCCGGGGGATGAAAGGCTATGCCGACACCGGCCTGGTGCACGAGCCAGGGGCTTTCTCCAACCTGCCGGCGGGAGAGGCAGCGGTGTGTCCGGCAGCGGCCGGAACCCACGGACGCGCCGTGATCGAGACCGGCATGGGGATCGTCCCTCGCTCGGGGGAACGCATCATTCTGGAGATTGAGGAAGGACGCGTCGTCAGGGTGCGGGGCGAGGCGGCAGCCAAACGCCTCCGTCAGCTCCTAAGCCGCTCGGGGCCAAGCGCGCGCATTGTGGCCGAGCTCGGGGTGGGCACGAATCCGAAGGCCCGGGTCGTCGGTCTCACCCTCGAAGATGAGAAGGCAATGGGCACCGCGCACATCGCCCTCGGCAACAACCTCTCCTTCGGCGGCACGAACGAAGCCCCCGTACACATTGACGGGATCATGCTCAAACCCACCCTCGTCATCGACGGCAAGACGATCCTCGAACAAGGCGAGATAGTGGTGTAGCCTGAACGGGTCCGCGCCAGAATCCGGAGGCACCATGCGGGTCTTCATCTCCGCAGACCTTGAAGGGGTCAACGGCGTGGTCAGCTACGACCACGTGGAGCCGGACAAGCCCCTCTATCGGCAGGCGCAGGAATGGATGATCACCGAGGTGGCGGCCGCAATACGGGGTTGCCTTGCGGCAGGCGCCAGCGAAGTGGTGGTGAACGACGCCCACCACCGAGGAATCAACTTGCCCCTCGATCGCCTGCCTGCGCCGGCGCGCCTGGTCACGGGTCACGACCGGCCCTTTTCGATGATGGAGGGCATTGACGCAAGCTACGAGGCAGCTCTGTTCATCGGTTACCACGCGCGGGCCGGGACGCCGCAGGCCGTTCACGACCACACCTTTTCGGCCTCCACCTTCCACGATGTGCGGATCAACGGGATGTCGGTCGGAGAGTTCGGCCTGAATGCGGCTCTTGCCGGATGGTTCGGGGTGCCCGCGGTTCTCGTCACGGGGGACCAGGCCTGCTGCCAGGAGGCCAAAGCCCTTCTCCCAGCGGTCGAGTGCGTAGCGGTCAAAATGGCATTCTCCCGCTATTCCGCCCTTTGTCTACCCTTCGAGACCTCCCTCCGGGAAATCGAGCAGGCAGCGGCAAGAGCTGTAGCCCGGAGAAAGGAGATCCCCCCGCTGCGCTTCTCGCCGCCCTTCACCCTCGAGTGCACGTTTCAAAGAGCCGAACAAGCCGAACGCGCCTGTCGCGTTGGACGGGGTCGTAGGATCGGCCCGTTCTCCATCGCCTACGAAAGCGACGACTACGCGGACCTGTACAAGGCATTCCTCGCCATCTACCGGGGCTCGATGTAGAGCGGGCCGACCAGAGTACGGTTCGGCCAAGGCGATGGGGAGGTCAAAGGAGGCCGGCGGAGCCTTCCAAGGAGTGGCTGTGACGCGTTCGGCACATCCGAGGCTCAGAATCCGCTTGCCTGTGTCGGAGAACTTTGCTATCAGATAGGCCGTTTGGGAGCCGGCGCCAACCTTCCTGCTCCTGCCGGTCAAATAGGGAAACCGGCGATGGGCCACCGCACGAAGGGGCCAGGCCGAATTCGTACCGAGCAGAGGTTGCGTAGAAAGCAGGAGGCCCGATTGCGGCGCGCAATTCCCGTTCGTCCCTCCTGGCTCGGGCGGAGAGACGTTTCCGAATACACGGTTTTGATCCTCATCTCCCTCCTTGTCGGGCTGGCGGTGGGAGCGACGGTGACGCTTTTTCGTTCGGCCATCGGCGCCGCCACCCGGGCTTTTTTCGTCGGCCTGCGTTCTCCCCTTTCGTTTCTCGGGGACTCTTACGTGGTCTTGCCTCCGGTCCTTGGGGCGGGGATGGCGTTTCTTCTCTGGGTGAGTTTCCCTCGCCTGGCCGTGGAAGGTGGCATCGCTGAGGTAATCCGCTCGATCGTGCGGCGAGGCGGCAGAATCAGTGGGCGGTCCACCCTCTTCCATTTCCTGGCCCCCGTTGTGAGCCTCGGATCCGGGGCCCCGCTCGGTTTTGAGGATCCGGCAGCCCGGCTGGGTGCGGGGGTCGCTTCTTTCTTAACGCAGCTCTTCCGCTTCTCCGAACGAAAGGTCAGGATCTTCGCGGCGGCGGGCGCAGCGGCAGCGATTGCCGCCGTCTTTCACGCTCCGATCGGAGGCGTGTTCTTCGCGGCTGAGATCGTATTCGTGAACGAGCTGCAGTCGGCGCCCTTAAGCGCGGTCATCCTGGCCTCGGTGGCCTCTTGCGCCGCCGCCCAGGCCATCCCAGGGCAGTCTCGCCCTTTTGAGATTCCGCCCTTCTCGATCGGCCCTGCCTCCGCGTATCTGGCCTATTTGGTTTTCGGGCTTTTGTCTGGCCTCTGGTCAGCTGCCTTCGTGCGGTTCTACGATAAGGCAGGGCGATGGATACCTGGGGGAAAATCGCGGCTGCCTGCGTTAGGCCTGCTGGTCGGCCTTTCGCTGCTCCTGGGCCTGGCGGGACGCTTCTTCCCCGGTCTCTTCGGGGTTGGCTACGAGGCCATCAACCTCACTCTCACCGCCCAGATCGCCACCGGCACTGCGCTTGTGCTTCTCCTGGGGAAGTTCTTGTTCGCCCCCGCTTTCCTCCACGCGGGGGCCTTCGGTGGAGTGTTCGCTCCTTCGCTTTTTCAGGGCGCCCTCCTTGGCTACCTGTTCGCCACTACCGCCAACCGCCTTCTTCCCCTGCGACTCGATCCCGTAGCGTACTCCCTTGTGGGTATGGGATCCGTGCTCGGTGGAGTGAACTCCATCCCGCTGGCCTCGGCCCTGATCATATTGGAGATGACCGGAAAATTCGACTTCATTCTGCCCCTGCTGGCGGGCATTGGCGTCAGCCATCTGGTGGCGCGAGGGCTGGGTGGGACTGCACCCCATCTCCTTCAGCTTCGTAAGCGCGGCCTGGACGTGCAACTCGGCCACGAAGCGACGCTACTCCACTCCCTTCACGTCCACGATATCTTTCGCCCGGAGACCAACACGGTGCCGGCGCGGGCCAAGCTTTCGGAGATCCTGGAGCACGTCCTGGACAGTCCTTACTCGTCGGTCTTCGTCGTCGACGATTCACACCACATCGTGGGCAGGATCCGGGAGAGAGACCTGCGCCAGGCTCTGGTTCACTACGAGGCCCTGCAGTCTGTGGTGACAGCGGCAGACCTGGCCACAAGGGTGGGCCCCGTCGTCCGCATGGACGACGATCTGCACTTCGTCCTTCAGCAGTTCACCCACGCGGATCAGGACGAGCTTCCCGTCGTCTCGGACATTGATCCCCGCCGGGTGATTGGGCTGGTCACTCGGCGCGACATTTTGGAAGCGTACAACCGCGCCCTGGCACGGCACGAGATGGCGGAGGATCTGCTCGACCATCTGCGGCTTGCCGAAAGGCAGGAGCATTCAGATGTGACGCCCGGATATGTCCTCCAGGAGATCAGCGCACCCCCGAGCCTATGGGGCAAGAGCCTCCGAGAGGCGAATTTGCGGGCGCGGATCGGGATTGAGGTGATCCTCATTCGCAGAGGGAACAGCCAAGGAGAGGTGGACCGAGCAGTCCCAGCTGCGGACACGGTGATTCAAGAAGGTGACCGCCTTGTGGTGCTGGGTCGTCGGCAGGACATCGAGCGGCTGTGCGATCAGGATCTCCCATAATGGGGGACGAGTTCAGGCATTCGAGCCTGAGGACGATCTACGAGACGGAGGGTCGGCCCTTCTGGAAGCCGGGAGAATCAGCGAAGGGGCCGGGGAGGCGGAGGGGGAAAGTTCGGGCCGCCAGATCGGGCTGTCCCAAGGGACCCCAGCGCAGAGGAGGACCTCATTCTTACGTCAGCGGTTGGAGCCTCCGAGTTCCCCAGGACTCTAAACAGGGAGAAGCCGGCAATGAGCAGACGTTTCCTCCGCGTGGCGACGGGCGTTGGCGTCTTCCTCGCTCTGAACCGGGCCTATGGCCAAATCCCCGCATTTCCGGGGGCCGAAGGCTACGGACGCTTTGCCACCGGCGGTCGGGGAGGCGCGGTGTACGAGGTCACGAACCTAAACGACTCCGGCCCCGGAAGTCTTCGCTACGCTGTAGATGCCGTTGGACCGCGAACCGTCGTGTTCCGGGTATCGGGTAACATCAAGCTGCTCAGCCCTCTGCGGATCAAGAATGGCAATCTAACTATTGCCGGCCAGACGGCCCCCGGCGACGGCATCTGCCTCTACAACTACGGCATGATCGTGGACGCCGACAACGTGATTATCCGCTACCTGCGCGCACGTCCAGGAGACAGCACGGGGGCGGAGCAGGACGCCTGTTGGGTCAAGGGCGGCCACCGCAACATCATCCTGGACCACTGCAGCTTCAGCTGGGGCATCGACGAGACCTTGTCGGCCTACGACTGCTGGAATCTCACCGTACAATGGTGCTTCATCACCGAGAGCCTCTACTACTCGTACCACCTGAAAGGCGCTCACGGTTACGGCGGGATCTGGGGGGGAATGGGAGCCAGCTTCCACCACAATCTTCTCGCCCACCACTCGAGCCGAACCCCTCGCTTCAACGGAAGCCGCTACCATGGACATCCCGAGTGGGAGATTGTGGACTTTCGGAATAACGTGGTCTACAACTGGGGCTTCAACAGCGCGTACGGTGGGGAAGCGGGCAATCAGAACCTGGTGAACAACTACTACAAGTACGGGCCCGCGACCCAGGGGGGTGACAAGCGGTACCGGATCGTCAATCCCTACGACGACATTGGACGCTGGTTCGTGGAGGGGAATTTCGTGTACGGGTTCCCCTCCGTTACGGCGGACAATTGGGCCGGCGGCGTCCAACCCGCTAACCCTGCCTGGGTCTCCACGATCCGTGTGTTCGAACCGTTCCCCTCGGCTGGGGTGGTGACGCATGAGCCCGAGGTGGCGTTCGAGCTCGTCCTGGCCGACGGGGGCGCGTCCCTGCCCCGACGGGACCCCATCGACGAGAGGATTGTGGGAGAAGTGAGGACTGGATCCGCCACCTACGGGGGCATTTGGGGAGCGGGAAAAGGGATCATCGACTCGCAGGACCAGGTGGGAGGCTGGCCAGCCCTGTTCACCTACGACGTCCCGGAAGACCAAGATCATGATGGCATGGCCGACGCCTGGGAAAGGCTCTACGGGCTGGATCCGTCCAACCCGGCCGACCGCAACGGCGATCTGGACGGCGACGGCTACACGAATCTTGAGGAATACCTCAACGAGCTCTGCCGGCGCACGGATTACTTGCCGGCACCGGCCGAGCTGCGCGTGACGCCGGTTGCGGTCGACGAGGTGCTTCTGCAATGGCGCGAAGCCATCCCGTGCGAAGAGGGCTTCGTCATCGAGAGGAGCTTCCCGGACACTTCATCCTGGACGGTAATCGGCACCGTCGGCCAGGGGGATACCCTGTTTGTAGACC
Source organism: candidate division KSB1 bacterium (assembly GCA_034506315.1). GTDB lineage: Bacteria > Zhuqueibacterota > Zhuqueibacteria > Oleimicrobiales > Geothermoviventaceae > Zestofontihabitans. Next base: position 7,875 of record JAPDPT010000047.1, read on the forward strand.
GTGGACTTCTTCCGGACACCACCTATTACTACCGGGTTCGCGCCTATGCCGGCCAGGTGCAGTCGATTCCGACGAACGTTGCAGCAGGCCGAGCTGTAGCAAGCCCCGTCGGCTCTGAGGCTCCCATCCCGAGCGCGTTCCGGTTGTTCCCTCCACAACCGAACCCCGCGACCGTGCAGACTGTGATTGGGTACGAGCTCCCAAGAGAGACGGAATTGACCGTAACAGTTTTCGATGCACGAGGGAAAATGGTCGAACGCCTTCTCGACCGGCAGTCGCAGACGCCTGGACGGAGGTCCTTGATTTGGGACACAAGCCGTCTTCCGGCCGGCGTCTACCTGCTTAGCTTCCAGGCGCCTGGCCTGCGTAAAGTGGTGCGTGTTGTTGTCCTAAAGTAAGCTGATCCTGCACGCGCAGACAGGGGACGAGGGGCCAGGCTTGTCGGTAAGATAGGGGATGGGCCGGTCGCACGAGTCACTGGATGTGTGACGAGCTACGCACGCCCGGAGGCGCCCGGCGCAACAAGTCTTGTCACCGGTGCCCGGGGGAAGACGCTCGCACCGGGAGACAACAATGCACCGGGCGCTCCCCCCGACCCCGGTCCCTCAAGCCCGGCGAAGACAGACGAAGGACAAGGGCCTAATCCTTACCCACCCGCACCCAATCCACATCCGCAAAGCCCTTCTCGAAGAACGAGTGGCTGCAGAGGGCAAGAAGCCCAAATTTCGCCCCGATCCACACCCCGCGCTGAGCAACAAACCGCGCCCCCACGGGCACAAAAGCCAGACCATCGGAACTGTACTCGAACTGACACTCCGCCCCTTCCCCTACCCGCAAGCGAAGATAGCCGGAAAAGCCAGGGGCGGGTATTCGCGCTACCTCGCGCTCTGGGGCTCCGGATTCGGCATCCTCACATAGGAACTGAGCAACAGAAGCCTCCCCACCCTCACGAACCAGCGCCACGTACGAGTAGCTTCTCCCCATGACCACAAGCCCGAACCGGTCCCCTTCATTGAGCGGACGGAAATCGACCTTAACCGTGACGAGAAAAGCCGGTGCGGGAAACTTCTGGAGAAGCAGGTTAGGGACATCCCAGAGATTCTTGGCCTCCTCGGGATAAGCCTCGCAGTACAGGCGCAGAACGCCGCGCGCGGGAAAACACATAGCCCACGCCGAGGAAGGATTGGCATGCCACTGCCACTGTAGCCCAATATTCGGGCCATCGAACTCGTCGGATTCGGGGGGCGTGGCAGGACCGCTTAGCCGTCTGACCCGCGGCTTCCGATAGCGCTTCACAGGCTGCCCGACCCCGTCGCCGTCCGCGTCCTCGCCGATCACGGGCCACCCGTCGATCCAGCAAACCGGCTGAAGATGGACCACGCGGCCGTACGGCCCCTTGTCCTGAAAGTGAAGGAACCAGTGCTCCCCGGTTGGAGTGTCGACCCAGGCTCCCTGGTGGGGGCCATTGACGTCCGTGGCTCCCTGAGCCAGGACCACGCGGGCCTCGTAGGGCCCGAACACATGTCTGGATCGGAGCACCAGCTGCCATCCTGTGGGCACCCCGCCCGCCGGTGCAAAGATATAGTAGTAGCCGCCGCGCTTGTAGAACTTGGGTCCCTCGACCGTAGGATGCTCGTCGTGGCCGTCAAAGACGATGACCGGATCTCCAAGGAGCCTGGTCCCATCCCAGCTCATCGGGCTCACCGCAAGGATACTCTTGATCCCGGAGACGCTACGCGCGAAGGCGTGCACCAGGTAGGCCCGCCCGTCCTCATCCCAAAGGGGGCAGGGATCGATCCAGCCCGGCGCATCCTTCACCAGGATTGGCTCGGACCACGGTCCCTCCGGCCGCTTCGCCCTGATCATGTAGATGCCGAAATCGGGATCGGCGTAGTAGATGTAGAAATAGCCGTCGTGGAAGCGGATCGACGGAGCCCAGACTCCGCGCCCGTGCCGCGGCCGCCCGTAAACCCCCTCGGGGCTAAGCCTCGGAAGCGCATAGCCCACAAGGCTCCAGTTTACCAGATCCCAGGATCGGAGGATAGGGAGGCCGGGTACACAGTTGAAACTCGACGCCACTAGATAGAACGTATCCCCCACCCGAATCGCGTCGGGATCGGAGTAGTCGGCGTGCAAAACAGGGTTGGTGTAGCTTCCGTCCCCGTTATCCGCCACCCAGACCCGCGAGACGTACCGTTCCTGTCCAGACGCAGCCGACCGTGGCACGAACATGCCTCCCACGAAAACGAGCGCGACGACCATCCCGGCCGGTGCACCTGTTCTCCACATCAGGGTACACCTCCTCGCTCCACAATTTCCCGTGCTGACTCGGCTAAGGGCAGGGCTCCTCCCCGCAAAGGGATGCCCCCCGGACTACCGGAGCGGGAATGCTGACCCTCCTCCATCGAAATGCCGCAACGGCTGCCAGGGAACAGACCGGATGGCCCGATCCCCCACCCCGCCCCTACCGGATCACAACCAGGCGCTGCAGCTTGCGTGAACCAGGGGCTTCCAGGGATACCAGGTAGACGCCGCTCGGGACCTCCGCGGCCTCCCAGATAGCCGAGCGCAGGCCCTGGCTCACCCGACCATCCACGAGGCGCTGCACTTCCCGGCCCAGAACGTCGTGCACCGCCACGGTAACCTGGGATTCCCGCGGTACCCAGAAGGAAACCACCGTGCGCCTGGAGAGGGGATTGGGCATCGGGGGGTAGAGCCGGAAGTCGGATGGGTAGCTGCCCGCCAGCCAGTCCACGCCGCTCTTCCACGCGAACTCCAGCCAGTTCAGGCGAAATCCGCCCATAAAGGCGAAGACTTTAAGCCTGACTTGCCCCTGGTTCAGGAGGACGGAGGCTGTGACCGTGGTCCAATTCTCCCAGCCGCCAGTGACAGGTATGTCCAGCACGGCCAGAACCTGGCCACCCACGACCAGCCCCACACGGCCCTGCTGGCTTGCCGCCGACACGCGCAAAGTCACCTCGTACATGCCGGTGGAAGGCACAACGAGGTCGTACTCGGCCCACTCGGTCCGATCGAACGCCAGCGCGCTTCCACCCCCGACGTCCGTTGTCCGAACCAGGCTCACGCCCTGGAAGGCGGTGTAATTCTCAGCCTCCACCCGTCCGGGGATCTCTTGGGGGCCTGAACCCTCATTGCGGAGGTTGTACAGTTCCACCGGGCCAAAGGCTTCGAGCGCGGACCCGTCGACTGCGCGGACCTGGCCCGGAGAGTAGGCTACAGAGAGGCTGTCGCCGGCATTGGCGGCAGCGGCCAGAGTCAGCTCCAGCACGAACGGGTCCCCCTCTTTCCGGCGCGCGGAGACAACTTCCACTGCCGAGCCGTTGACCCTCACCTGCCAGCCTTGAGGGCTGGTCGGGGTCGCCATAGGCTTGCTGAAGGCCAGCTCAACCGTCCTTCCGTCCTTGCGCAGAAGGCCCGAGTGGAAGATGGGGGGATCGTTCACCCCGTAGTCCTCCAGGGTGGTGATCCCGTGGCGGTACGGGAAAAGAGGATCGTAGGAGGCATCGCCCCAGTTGATTGGGATCTGTCGCATGGAGCGCGGCCAGGAATGGGTCAGCCTCCCTGTGGGGGGAAAATCGCCGTAGAGCACGTCGGCAATCCCGGCTCCTTCTGTCCCCGGAAGCCAGGCTGCGAACAGCACATCGCACCAGTGCAGCACGTTCTCGAGGATGAGGGGTCGACCGGAGATTAGGAGGACCACCGTCGGGATACCCTTTTCCTTGATGCGGCGCACGAGCTCCACCTGCTCGCTCGGCAGGTGCAGGTCTTCTCGATCTCCGGCTCCTTCGGCGTAGGGGGTTTCGCCGATGGCGATGACGGCCACGTCGGCGGTGTCCACCCCTCGGCCGTCGGCCGAGTAGACGATCTCGGCACCCCGCGCCCCAGCCTGCAGGGCCTGGAGGATCGTGGTGCCCTCCGTAATCCTGCCGCTTCCCCCCTGCCAGCTGATGGTCCAGCCTCCGCACTGGTAGCCGAGATTGTCGGCGGCTGGACCGGCCACCAGGATACGACCGCGGTCACGGCGCAGCGGGAGCACGCCATTCCGCTTCTTGAGCAAGACCAGAGATTGACGAACGCACTCCCGCGCTACGGCCCGGTGCGTCGCGCACCCTATACTGTCCGTGAGAGAACGATCGGTGAAAGGACGTTCAAAGAGGCCCAGCTCAAATTTGACCCTCAGAATGCGCGCCACCGCGTCGTCGATCCGGCTCATCGGGACATCGCCGTTCACCACCAGTTGCTTGAGGGTGTTGAAGAAGAGCACGTACTTGTCGGGCACCATCGCCATATCGATCCCGGCGTTGATGGCCGTCTTCACGTTGGCGGCGTAGTCCTGGCCCAACTGGTCGATGCCGTTCCAGTCCGAGACCACAAACCCGGTGAACCCGAGCTCCCCTTTGAGGACATCGGTGAGGAGGTACTTGTGGGCGTGCATTTTGACGCCGTTCCAGCTGCTGTAGGAGGCCATCACGGTGCGCACGCCCGCTCGGACCGCCGCCACGTAGCCCGGCAGGTGGATGGCACGGAGCGTAGGCTCGTCGACCTCGGTATTGCCCTGGTCGATTCCGTGGGTGGTTCCGCCATCTCCGACGTAGTGCTTGGCGCAGGCGATGATGCTGGTGGGGTCGTTCAGCGAATCCCCTTGGAAGCCGCGCACGGCCGCCTCCGCCATCATCTGAGTGATCTCCGGTGTCTCACCGAATCCCTCGTAGGTGCGACCCCAGCGCTCATCGCGCGGGACCGCAATGCAAGGAGCGAAGGTCCAGTCGATCCCCGTGCCTGCCACCTCCCTGGCGGTGATCCGCGCCGCCCGCCGCACCAGCTCCGGATTCCAGGTGCAGCCCATCCCGATGTTGTGCGGGAAGATGACCGCTCCCCGCACGTTGTTGTGACCATGAACGGCGTCAATCCCGTAGAGGATCGGGATTCGCAGACGCGTTTCCAGAGCCTTGGCCTGCAGCCGATCGTAGGTGTCGGCCCAGCCCCGCGGGCTATTGTCTTGAGGAGCCGCACCCCCTCCCGAGAGAATCGACCCCAGGAAGTAGGTCTTCACATCCTCGATGCTCCGCAGATTTGTCAGATTGGCCTGCGTCATTTGGCCGACCTTCTCCTCCAGGGTCATCCGCGAGAGGAGATCCTGGACACGATCCTCGATGGGTGCGCTGGGATCCAGGTAGACCTGAGCTATCGCAGGGACGACCATGCTGGTGAAAAGGGGGATCCACAGGAACTTGCCAAAAGCCATGGCTGTACCTCGTGTTTAGGAGCTTCCGTCAACCGTGGACAGCACAGGGGCGGCATCCCTTTCGAACTCCGCCTCAGGGCCTCGCCGGCCGGCGTGAAGAAACCTCCGCCAGCTGGTCCATTTTCCCGGACCATTTCCGCAAGATGCTGAGGGTGCTCTCGTCCGAATCGAACACGGAGTTCCGGCCCTGAGGCTCTTGCGGCGGATCGCCTGTGTAGGGATCACCGAGTCGCCAAACGGGGTCCTTGGGGTCGCGGGGTCGCCCCTCTCCTCCCCACGCCCAGAAGTTACTGCCCACTAGAGGGCCTCCAGCTGCAGCGTTCTCGTAGATGGCGGCGAAAACGACCTCGTAGTAGCGATCGCGGTACGTGGTCGGGGCCGAGGGATCGTAGCTGTGCCCATCGCGCGGCATGCCGAATTCCTCCAGCACCAGTGGCTTTCCGATCCGTTCGGCATAGGCAATGTGCGTTCGGATGTAGTCCAAAGCTTTCTCCACCGCCGGACCGTAGGTCTCCTGCGGCCGCAGAGGATCGAACCACGACCAGTTCAGAACCCAGAGGTGAAACGTCAGGTAGTCGATGGCCTTGAAGCTGTGGGTGCGGAGGTAAAGCTCCTCGGACCCGTTACAACCCACCAGGCCCTCATTTCCGGTGCAGACCAGATGGTTCGGATCGAGGCCCTTAATGTACTGAGCCGTGCGATCGATCCACTCGGCGAAAGGCTCGAAGTTCTGCTTGGCCGGTTCGCCCCAACCCGGGCGCGGCTCGTTGGCCAGCTGCCAGGCCATAATGGTGGGATCTTCTCGGTAGGGAATCCCGGTCACGGAGTTGGTGCGCAGCACCACGTGCCGAACGTAGCGCCGGTACCAGTCATCGGCCGTAGAATCGCGGTAGAAGAGGGCGCTGAAATTCATGAACTCGTCCCAGCGGTACTGGGGCAGACCGGGGTTGGGGACAGGCACCCCGCGTTCCCAGGCCACGTATTGGGCCATTCCGCCGGACCATTCCCAGTAGTTGTTCAGAAAGATCACGGCCCGCATTCCCCTCTTGCCCATCTCCGCCAGGAGGAAATCCAGGCCTCGGAGCATCGTCTCCCGGTAGCGCTGGGGCTCCGGCTGAATGCAGGGCCGAACCGTGTTGAACTGCTCCCCCTCCGAGGCGCCCATGATGCGGAGGTTCCGGATTCCGAGCTCACAAAGCCTGTCCAGCTCCCGAACCAGGCGTTCCCGGTCACCGCCCACCGTATCGGCGCCCAGGTTAACCCCGTACCAGACATTCGTGCCGAGAAAGCAGTATCGCCTGCCATCCAGCTGGAATTGGGTCCCCTCAACCCTCACAAAACCCCGGAGGTGCGAGGCTCCGCGGTGGACAGTGCGTCCGCAGGCAGCTAAGGTGAGAGCCAAGAGGAAACACAGGGCCCGATTCCGATTCCCGATCATTCCCGAGGCTCCTACTTGAGGTACAGGCATTTCCGCACCGTGCGAATCCCGTCTGCGTCCAACGAAATCAGGTACAGGCCACTGGGCGCGGCCTTTGGCTCCCAGCTGAGCGAATGGCGTCCGAGTTCGAGCCGGCCGTCCCAAACCACGTCGACCACGCGCCCCGCCAGATCCAGAATCTCCACGCGCACACGGGCAGATCGGGGCAGCTCAAACGCGATGGAGGTGCGGCTGTTGAAGGGGTTGGGGTAATTGCCGAGGATCTGGACTCTCTCCGGCAGCCGCGAGCTCTGTTTCTCTGCCAGGCCAGAGCTCGCCTCGCGGTACAGAAGCTCCAGATCATCCAAGAACACCGTCCCCTCGCCGTAGCTCCCGCTTCCGCGAAAGACCAGCAGGTCGATCTCCCCTACCTGCGACCAATCAATCGAGGCCGTTGACCGATTCGGTCGAAATGCCGAGAAAGGGATCTCCAGAACGCGTTCCTCTCCACCCGAGAGGGGGACATCGTACTGCCAGTAGATCCCGCTTCTCTCCAGGAGCACAATCGACAAGGTTCTCCCCGACGCGTCCGGTCTCAGCCAGAGCCGAAAGGCTTTCGGGGAGCTGGGGACGTCTACCAGGTCGCGGGCAACGCCGGCGTACGGGGGCTTGCCGTTGCCGATGGCGTAGTCGATCCGCAAGCACAGGCCGCCTTGGGGCCGACCGGATTCCGCCAGGGACATCAGGGCAGAGGTGCCGCTTTTGGCCCGCCAGACGTTGCTCAGCGAGAGGCCCGCCGGATACCCCTCGAAATCGTCGATCACCACCCGGTCGCGGACGGCGATCGTGACGGTATCCGGTACAAGTCCTTCCCCCGAGGCGATCACCTGCGCCACACCCGCTTGTCCTTCCGGATCGTAGGTGACGCTCGCGGCGCCCCACTGCGGAACCTGGGACAGAGCGCCGCTGAGCCTTCCCGGCCCGGTAAGCTGGAAATGAATGGGTAGGTCGGCTCGGGTACAAAGACGACCCACCGAGTCCACAACGACCGCCGTGACCTGGCTGACCTGACCGGCCACCGCCAGCAGCTCCTCGGGAAAAGCAGAGAGGTGAATTCGCGCCGGCACCTGCCCCTCCTGGGCAATCCGGATGATGAAGGCGACGTCCGGAGAGTCCAGGACCCGTGCGGGCAGTGTTGTCCGAAGTATCCCGTCACGGACACGGTGGTAGGTGATAGCCCGACGCTGTCCGAGCCACGTGTCGAACCACTCGACAACGTACGTGGTATCCCTCAGACCGCGCAAGGTGAAGCCGTGGGCACCGAGCCGCTTCCCCTGCCCGTGCCGGATCCAGCCGAAAGCCGCCGTGTCCGCCGCCATTCCGAAGGCGTCGCAGCTCTCGACCTGCAGGTCAGCCGGGCGCAAGGGACAATAAGCGTACGGGAAGTCCCGGACAACTGTGCCGAAGGCGCGGAGCTGCTTAAGAAGGTCATCCGTGGCGATGGGGCCATAGTTGAAGGCCCACCAGAAGGGACTGGCCGCCAGCCCACCAGCCCAGCTCGCCCAGAGCGCGTTGTGAAAGAGCGCCGTGTACTCGGGGCTGGGAACATTGAAGCGACCGTAGCTATCGGTGTAGCCCGCCTCGCCCATGATCGCCGGCTTGTCGAAATCCGTGTACAGCTGCTGCGCAATGCGGTGGTAAAGGTAGTAGCTTGAGCGCAGGGGATCGTTGGGGAACTGAGCCGACCAGCCGGTTTCGTACAGATGGACGTTCGGCAGATCGACGTACCGATAGCCGTCTGACCAGTACCAACCGCCGCTCATCGAAGCCGTGGTGGGGTGCTGATAGGGATCGTTCTGCTTGAAAAACTGGTGCACCCGAGCGACCCAGGCCGTCGCTTCCTGCTGGCGCCCGCTTTCCCAGCCGTCGGTCCCGTTGATCTCGTTCACGATCTCCCAGATAGCCAGAGCCCGGCTGTAGCCCCAACGGGCAATCAGATACCGATACTGCTTTTCCTGGTACCGCCAGGCTTCCTCACTGGAGTAGAAATCCCGTACGTCGCAGACCGTGTTGTAGGGGTTGTTGTGCCACTGGTGAGCCCAGACCGTATTCGAGAGCAGATCGTGTGGCCAGATCGCCAGCATCACCATCAGGTTGCGGGACTCGGCCCACTCGAGGATTTGATCGATGCGCCCGCACTTAGCCTGATCGTAACGGCCAATCCCGGAGACCAGGGATTCGATGATCCGCCCCTCGTTGCCGTACATGATGTTCCAGTAGCCGAAGATATTCCCCCCGAACTGCTGGAACCGGGCGAGCCCGGAGGAGCCATTGCTCACGCCCCACGGGTAATAGAACGCAATCCCGTAGAAGGGCGTGCCATCGTCGTGAACGAAGTAGTGGCGGTTCACCGGGGAGGGACGAATCCAGCCGTGATGTGGCGAAGCCTCAGCCCAAAAGCTTCCTTCCTCACTGGTCACCGTACTTCCCTGGTTGGACAGCACCAGTCGGAAGCTCCATGGCCCAAGCTCATTCGGGGCAAACCGCACTTTCCACTCGTTGCGGCTCTCGTAGTTGTCGTAGAAGCCGGGGATCCTCCACTGCCTCCCCGAGGGCGAGAGAAACTCCGCCCACAAGGCGATTTGCTCCGGGTCGTAAGGATTCGTGAATACCACGTTCTCCACGTTCGCCACGGCCTCGAACTTCTCGTAGAGGCCCACCGACTGGCGATTGGTGGACCGGATACTCACGCGCGGTTGCAACACGGCCCCGTACGTGTGCGCGCCTACCTCGGCCGACGGGGGACCCTGCCGACCCGCGCTGTCGACCGCGACCACCCGGTAGAAGTACGTGCGATTCGGACTGACCGCGGTATCTCTGTAGCGCAGCTCCGAGGTGGTACCTACAAGGTGCTCGGCGGTCAGAGGAAAGCCGCTCTCCTCACCCCGATACACTCGATACTCGGCCACCCGTTGCCCCAGATTGCACTGCCAGGCAAGCTCGACCGCTGAGGGACTCTGCGAGACCACCTGCAGGCGGATCACCTGCGGCAGGATCGCCTCCGTGCCGATCAGCAAATCGTCGAACCACACGGTGCCACTGCGCGGGGTCGTGGTCCCCCCATCCAGGTAGAAATAGATCCGTTCCAGAAGGCCATCCCCGTAGTTCAGCAGCCCGAACTCGTAGTATTGCCACTGATTGTCGCCAGGGACGTTTACCGGAAGCCAATCGCTTCCCTGGTTGCTGTACGTGGGCTTCAGGGTGAGCTCGGTATCGAGGTTCGACCGCACCCGAAGCGAAATCTTGGGTGCCGAAGCCACTGAGATGGGCTGAGGTAGAACAAAGTGGAAATTGTGCCACTCCCAGCTCTGCGTCGTCCGGTGGTAGTTGATCAGGAGCGCGCTGTCTCTGGCGCTGAGCTCAAAGGTGGCGGCATCCCAGTGCCAGCCCACCAGGGAGCCGTCGTCGAAGCTCACAGCCATTCCCTGCGGTTGGGCAACCCCGTTCGCCCCGATCAGAACCAGAGCAAGAAAGCCCGCCAGGTCCTTCAGGCGCATGTCCTTCTCCCGGTAGCTTGTCAGCTCCTAATTCACAATCCCCCGTCGGGACGCATTTCGGCGACCCGCTCAGCGCTCCCAATTGTCCGTGCGGAACGGAGAGGCCGGCAGCCCTTCGCTGTTGAACAGGTTCGGCTGGGCCGTGTCGCTCCATCCGAAGCGGACGGCGGCGGGCTCGGGGACTTCCGGATGCCACACTACCACGGTGAGGCCTTCGATGCGCGCCATCGCCGGCCGGAACACCCGGTCCGGTCCGGCAATCTCGAAGCCCATCAGCTTATCCCCACGCGCCACCAGCGCCGATCCGACGAAATCGAAGAAGAGGCGGACGCGGCTCCCCTCCAGCTTCATCTCCCGGTACAGAGGTCCAGAGGGGATCAGGTCGCGAAAGCCGTAGGTCTTGGCCAGCGCCCAAAGGGCTAGTCTGCGGCCAACCTCCTGCTTGTTCGCCGGGTGAATGGTGCTGGGATCGCTAATGTCTGTGGTGACGACGATCCCGGTGTTCTCGACGCGCCGGTAGGTCAGGAGCTGAGCCTCCCGTAGGAAGGGCGAAAGACCGTTGCCGTAGTTGTACGGCGCAATCTGGACGAAGTAGAACGGGAAGTTCCCCAGTCCCCAGCGCGAACGCCAGTCGCGAATCATAGCCGGGAAGAGGCGTGCGTACTGCTCCGCCCGCCCCACATTGGATTCCCCCTGGTACCAGATCACCCCGCGGATCCCGTAACCCACGAGCGGGTGGATCATTCCGTTGTACAGCACCGCCGGAGTACGGGAGCCGAAGGCGATCGGCAAGCGCGGACGCTCCCCGTAACTCTTGTCGTCCTGATACAGGAATAGGCGGCTTCCCTGGATTTCCGCGACGGGCAGCACCTGCCAGGAGCCGGCAAGGGAGATCCTTTCCTCGGGCTTTCCGGTCGGAGAGAGGTAGAGCTGCTCAGGTCGCCCGTAAATTCCGCCCCCACCCCGAAGGTCGATCACCCGCACGGCGATCAAGTTCCGGCCCGCACGAACCAGGCGGGATGGGACGGTGAAGGTGCGCTCGACGCTCCAGTACCCAGGCTGTTCGTAGCCACCGATCTTCTCGCCATTGAAGTACACACGATCCATGTCGTCGATGGGACCGAGGGAAAGGGTGAGGTCCGTCCCCGACCAGGAAGCGGGAAGTTCCACCCACTTCCGGAACCATACGATGCCGTCAAACTCGCCCAGGGATGTCCGTTCCCACGCCTGGGGGACCTGGAGAGCCAGCCAGGTGGAGTCCGGGGTCTCCGGAGATGCGAGCCGAGGATCGCCGTGTTCGTAGCCGGCCCAGAAGCGCTTCTCATCGATGCTTCCCAGATCGATGCTTGGGAAGCGGGTGAGCCAGGCCTGGAGCTCCCGTGTGGTCTCGGCAAGCTTCTCGAAATTCTGGAGGATTTCAGCGAATTCCGGGAACTCGGCCAGGGCTTCACGGGAAGTCCAGGCTTCTGCCGGCGTCCCTCCCCAGGTGCTCTCAACCAGTCCGATGGGCACATTGAGCTTTCGATACAGCTCGCGCCCGAAAAAGTAGGCGGCGGCGCTGAAGTTGGCCGCTGCTTCCGGCTCACACGGTACCCACTGGCCGGAGCAGTCGGGCTGCGGCTCCGCTGCTACTTTCCTCGGCACTTTGAACAGGCGGATGGAGGGGAAATGGGCAGCGCGGATCTCTTCCGCCGAGTTCAGAAGGGTGTCGCGAGGCGGCCAGCCGGCCAGGGGCATTTCCATGTTGGACTGACCAGAGCAAAGCCACACTTCTCCCACCAGGACGTTCTCCCAGCGCAGGGTATCCAGCCCGTCGGTGACGACTGCTTGGTGCGGTCCGCCGGCTTCGAGGGGTTTCAGCGTGACAGACCAGCTCCCATCAGGAGCGACCCGTGTTTTGGCGCGTTGGCCTGCCAAGGTGACCGTAACGGTGCGTCCAGGTGTGCCCCATCCCCAGATACGTAGCGGAACCTGGCGCTGGAGCACCATGTTCGTCCCGAAGATGCTGGGTGCCCGGAGCTTGCCACTCCCGACAGAAGCCTGAGCCACAGCCACCAGCGCTGCAGTCACGAGCAGAGAAACCGAAAGGCAGGGGATCGTTCTTCGGCTCATCGTCGCTTCCTCCTGTCTCGGTAAGGCGTCGACACCTGGCTCCAACCGGACCCCAAGCGCAAGTCCTCGCACATGGCTGCGCCCCATTGCGTCGTGGGCGCAGATCGCGGAACACCGCCCGCGTACCCCTTGCTTGCTCCCCCAAGCCGCGGTTTCCCCGGTCGTGCAGGCAACTCGGCCTCCGCGAACGGAGAGCTTGGCGAAATATACGCAATCCTGCAGGATCTGTCGAGAACCATTTTCGACTGGCCCCATCCGTCATTCCTCAGGTCCTCCCCGTGCCGGCCAGTGCGGCCCCCTTCTTCCGAGCAAATGCCGCTCGTCTCACCTTAAGGGCGTCTTTGCGCCCCTCGCCCCTTAGAGGCACTACCTTCGTTCGAGCGCTCCGACCCAGCGTCGGAACCATCCGGACGTACTGCCTCACTCGCTCAGCGAAGGGCCAAGGCCTCGGGATCGTTCCCTGGAAGGCAACGCCGGGGAAAGCGATCCAGATGCGGTCGTGCGCTGGGGCAACGCAGACGACAGGTGCCGTCGCAGGTAGGATCCTACCGAAGGTTTGCTGGAGCCCGAGGTTAGGCTTCGCGATGCGTCGCGAAAGGTGGCCTCCCCTGCGGTCGAAGCGACCTATCGATTCCCCCGTTTCCGGAGACCTTTTTACCTGCTTTGGGCGACTCCTCTGGGCAGGGCGAGGTCGGCAATTTCCGAGGCGGCATTGGCAGACGGTCGGCCCCCGGAGACGGCCATCTCGGTGCAAATGGCTTGGAGAAATCGCACGCTCCCCCGCAATTCGGGAACTGCCATCAACGCCCGTCCTACTCGATCGGCTGCACAGGGGCGTCGTGGCTGAGGGTAAAGTGGCCCTCGACCACCACGGGCTCCCCGGGCTTCAGTCCAAAGGCGGAATCCAGCACCTCGACGTATTCCTCGTTCTCCTGTCCGGGCGTAATGTAGCACCATTGAGCCACGTCTTGTCCCACCGCGTTCTTGCGCACCACGAAGACCAGCTTGCGCCGGTCCCGCTCAATCACCGCACTTCGCGGGACCAGAAGGCGGTTTCGCAGGACTTGCGCCTCGAGTTTCGCCTCCCCGTACATCCCATCCAGCAGTTTCCCCCTCGGGTTCGGCAGTTCGACGAGCACCGTGTACGTGCGACTCTCCTCGTTGAGTACTGGATTGATGCCCGTGACGCGCCCCTTGAACGCCGTGTCCGGATAGGCCGAAAAGCGTACCTCCACCCCTGCCCCAATTCGCACCTGCCCGATCTCGCTTTCCAGAACCTCGGCGTCGAATTCGAGGGTAGAAAGGTCCACCAACTTGCAGAGCTCCTGGGAGGGACTAACCCACTGCCCCGGGCTGACGCGTACGTGGCCTACGGTGCCCGAGAATGGGGCGCGGATTATGGTGTAATCGAGCTCCAGTTCAGCGTGCTTCAGTCGGGCAAAGGCTGCAGCCAGGCCGCTCTTCACGGCCATCATCTCATCCCGCGAGGAACCGGAGAAGATGCGAGCAATGTCCCGCTCGATACGGGCGCGTTCGTAGGCGGACTCGGTGATCTTCCCGGCCCGGTATTGGTCCTCGATGTGCCGAAATTCTTCCTCCGAGAGGCCAACTCCTGCGTACCTGGAGGCGACGATCGCGCTGTCGCCGGCCTCCCGGGCCTCGGCGCGCAGGAGACCGAATTCCACCTCGGCCCGTAAGACATCGTCTCTTGCTTCGCGCACCTGCAGCTGGGCCTGCCGGTCATCGAGGCGAAACAGAACCTCGCCCCTCTGGACCTGCTGTCCATCCCTCACCCGCACCTCCGTCAGGAACCCATTGCTATGCGGGTGGATGCTCACGGATTGGCGCGCGCGTGTCCTGCCCGTGGCTGTGATCCGCAATACCAGATCCCCGGTGAACGCGTACTTCACACGGACCGGCACCGGAGCTGTGGAAACCTCCTCTCTCGCCTCCGACGCGCCCTCAGGGATTGGCTCTTCGCTTCGGAATACGCGGATCGCGATGACCAGGCAGATGACCCCTGCCGCCGAGAGTCCGAGCCAAAGCCCTTTCCGGCTCCCACCCAACCGGGCTCGCATAGCCTCGTCCTCCTTCGGCCGGAGTAATCTCCCTCCGGACCAATCTTCGCTTCCCGACACCCCGAATGGCGGTTACGGGGTGGCCCCTGTTGCCGGGACTGCCTGCTGCCGTCCCTCGGACGTAGCCTTCTCTCCGGATACGGATCACCGGTCCACCTCAGAACCGCGCTCGAGGTAGAAGAGCATCTCTATTCGCCGTACTTGCTGCGGTCCTGGGCCTCGGGCTTCCGGTGCTCCGTCTTGCGACTGACTTCCGGACCGCCCCCGAGCCTCGCTACTGCCTTGCCCTGGAGCGCCACGTTTGGCCCAGCCTGCCGATCTTCGGCCATCGTAGCGGACCGCTGAGAAGCAGCGGAACCGCGACCAAGACGAGCAAGGTGGAGCTGGCCAGACCGCCCATGGTAGCTAAGGACAGAGCGTACCACAGGCTCTCTTCCTCGCTTGTGAACAGGACGAGCGGCAGCATTCCGAAAATCGTCGTAGCGGAGGTCATCAGGATAGGTCGCAGGCGCTGGCTGCCGCCCAGGATCGCAGCCCTCTGGGGCGAGCATCCCTCCTGCCTCAACTGGCCAATCCGATAGACAAGGAGGATGGCATTGTTCACCACGATCCCCGCGAGCAGCACGACCCCGATATAGGCCGAGCGCCCAAAGCTGGTACCGGTGAAGTAGAAAATCCAGAACGTGCCGACCAGGGCCATGGGTACGGCCAACATCACAAGGAGAGGCCGCCCGAGCGATTCAAACAAAGCCGCCGTGACCATGTAGACAAGGATGAGGGCCAGTAGAACCGTCAGCCAGAGCTGCCTTCTCTGCTTCTCATCCTCGCCCCACGTGAACGCGGGTTGCTCGATCTTGTAGCCGGGAGGAAGGTGCGTGGTGGTCAAAATGGACTCGACGAAGTTGTGCCCTATCCACCCTGGACCCGCAAACTCGAACAGTAGGGTACGACGGTACTGCTGATCCTTGCGGCAAATCTCCCCAGGGACACGGCGTTCCTCGAGGCGAGCCACTTCGGACAGGCGGACAATCGACCCATTGCGACCGTGCAGCAGCACATTGCCCAGGTCGCGCACGTCAAGCCGCTCGTGGCCGGCCATCTTGATCCGATACGAGACCAATTCGCTTCCCAGTTCGCGCGATCCGATGCGCATTTCCTGCCACCCCAGGGTCTCGCGCAGGTGAGCGGCCACTTGGCTCTGGAGATCCGCCACGCTGAGACCCGCCTGAGCCAGCCGGTGACGAATCGGCTCAAGGACGAGCTCCGTGTGGTCCAGTGACGACCACATGCCGCCCGTGATTCTTATATTGCGGACGCGCGGATTCAGGCGCAGGCGAGCTGCCAGTTCGTCCGCGTACCGGCAAACTTCGCGATAGTTGTATCCGAGGACATAGAGGCAGAAATCGGCTCCCACGCCGCCGCCGCGCAAGTAGGTCGGGCCCAACCCGAAAATCGAGAGCGTCACGCCGCTTGTGCGGGCCGCTTCAAGGGTAAGCTCTTCCCTCAGCAGGTAGGGGAAAGCTGTGAACAGTACGCTGTCCGGGAAGGAGATCCTAATGTCAGCTCGGTCGCGTCCCACCCGCGTGAACACGCGCTCCACTCCAGGCCTGCCCACGGCGATCTTTTCGAACTTCCGCGCCACTTCGTCGGCGCGTTCAAGCGGAGTACCCTCGGGCATATTAACGAGGACGTAGAGCACGTTTGGCGTAGCCCACGACCAAAGGGGACCCCGAGGGACCCGGGATCCAAAGAACCACCAGCTGAACACCACCAGCGCTCCTACCCCTCCCAGAACCCAACCCCGCCGGCGGATCATCCCGCCCAGAAGCACCGGATAGGCTCCCTGAATCCTCGCGCTTAGACCCTGGGAACCACTCCTCCCCCAGCCGGTGCGGCCCAGGGCCAGGCGAGCCACGGCACGAATGAAGGTGAAGGCCACCAGCAACGAGGCCAGCAGGGAAAAGGCCACAGCCATCGCGAAGGGGAGATAATAGACCCGTAGATCGCCGGTGAGGTAGAGAAAGGGGATGAACACGCTGACCGTGGTAAGGGTCGAGGCGACGATGGGCAACGCCACCTCGCGCGTACCGTTCAGAGCGGCGGACTCGGGGCTTGCGCCCTCCGCTGCGTGCCGAACGATGTTCTCCCACACAACGATGCTGTTGTCCACCAGGATTCCAAAGCCCAGCGCTAACCCGGCGAGCGTCAGCAGGTTTGCGGTGAGGCGCGCGGCGGCGAAGGCATTCAGCGTCAGCAGCACGGAAAACAAGGCCGTGGACAGAATGATCGCAGGAGACCAAACGCTGCGCAGGAAGAGCCACAGAACCAGGAAGATGGCCCCCAGCGAGAAGGCCGCTCTTTCCCCGAGGGTCGCCAGCTCGCGCCGGATGCGTTCGCTCTGGTCCTCCTCCGTGATTAGTCTCAACCCGGGCGGCAACTGACTACGCAGCTCGTCGAGCTTTCGCTTCACACGCCTGGCCACCGCCAGAACATGGGTGCCTGGCTCGCGATGAATCACCAGAAGCACGGCAGGATTCCCATCCACCCGGGTAAGGCTCAGGGGCTCGGAGTACGTGTCGACCACAGTCCCCACATCGCGGATCCGAATCAGTCGCCCGCCCACACAGGCCACCGGCTCATTGAGGAGGTCCTCCGGCCGGAGGACAGGGTTCTCCACGACGAGGGCGATCCGGGCTCCGTCCTGACGGATATAGCCGGCAGCTGTGCGCTGAGCCACCTCCAAGACCCGCTGCTGAACCTGCCAAAGATCCACCCCGGCCGCTTCCAGAAGGTCCCTTTCGAGGCGGATCTCCAGTTCCCGGTCTGACCCGCCGAGTACCTCTACTCCAGCCACACCCTCCACGCCCAGCAGGCTGGGCCGGATCTTCTCCTTCGCGAGAGAGCGGAGCCAATGGAGGGGGTAGGGTCCGGTCAAACGGTACGAAAGGAAGTGCCCGGCTTGGAACTCCTTCGGCACGTACTTCTGAATCTGCGGCGGGTACACCCCATACGGCAGGTTGCGACGCACCAGAGAGAGTTTCTCGCCGAGCTCAAGGAGGGCGTAGTCCATGTCAGTCTCTCGCGTGAACTCCAGCGTCACGCTCGAGAGGCCCTCCTCGGAGGTCGACTCAACACTTCGAACCCCCTGGACGGTGCTGGCCTCAGCCTCAATGGGGGCGGTGACGTAGGCTTCCACAGTCTCCGGCGAGGTATTGGGCCAGATCGTGGTGATGGTCACCCGGGCGAAATCCACCTCGGGGTTGAGTTCCAGGGGCAGGTGCCACAGGGAGTACACACCCGTGGCGAGCACCACGAGGTATCCCATGGTCATGGCGACGGGGCGTTGTGTCAGCTGCCTAAGCATCGTTCCGAACAACGGCGCAAAGGGTCTCTCCCTCTACCAGGGCCCAACCACGTTCAGACCCTGTGCCTCCGCTGCGCCAGGAGCAAGTACAGGACCGGAACCACGACGAGGGTGAGGAGGGTAGCGAAGCTGATGCCGAAGATAACCGTCACGGCGAGGGGCCGCTGCAGTTCTGCGCCAGCCCCGATCCCTACGGCCATCGGCAGCAGACCAAGGACGGTTGTGACCGTGGTCATCACGATGGGTCGCAGGCGATGGCGTCCTGCCTGTCGAATCGCCTCGTACACAGGGGTTCCCCGCCGAACGCTGCGATTGATGAAGTCGACTTTCACGATCCCGTCGTTTACGACAATCCCGACCAGCACCACGAAGCCGATCAAGGAGATGACGTTCCAGCTGGTGCCCGTCACCAGTAGGCCGAAGGCCACGCCGATGACCCCGAGCGGCACGGTCATCATCACGACGAAGGGCTGCCACAAGGACTCGAATTCCGCGGCCAGGATCATGAACACAAGGACCACGGCCAGGATCGCGGCCGTGATGAGACTGCGGAACGACTGGCGCATCTCCTGGCGGGCCCCGGTCACTTCCACCCGTACGCCGGCGGGCACCCGAAAAGCCGCCACTTCCCGCTGAACATCTCGAAGAACCGCCCCCAGTCGCCGGCCGGCCACGCTGGCCCGCAACGTCACAACCCGCTCCTGGTTCTCTCGCCGAATTTCGGAGGGACCGCGCGAGAATCGGTAGTCCACCACCTCCCGTACCGGCACGGAGCTGTAGCCTGTCGGGATCCGGGCTTCGAGAAGGTCCCAGAGAGTGCGCCTGTCGTCGCCCTTGGGCCACACCCGGATATCGATCTTCCGATCCGGCTCCTCAAACTGCGTGGATACGTTGCCCCGGAAGAAGTCGCGCACGAACTCCGAAACCCGTCCCGTGCTCAGGCCGAACAGGACAGCCTGGTCGCGACGGACGGCTATCCGCACCTCCGGTTGGCCTTCTTCCGCGTCCACAGTGAGCCCGGTGAACCCCTGGATCCTGGCAAGACGCTGGCGCAAAGCCTCCGCCAACGCCCGGCACACCGACCAGTCCTCCCCGAACACCTGCACCTCCACATCGGAGCGCCCAGGATCCAGTAGACCCGCCAGCCCAGCCTGGGGCGCCTGGAACGTGACCTCCGTTCCCAAGCGGGGACATGTGCGACGGAGCTCCTCCATCACCGCTTGTGTGCGGCCCAGGTATCCGGGCCGCAGCCGTACCCGAAAGGAGGCCCGGTGGAGAGCCAGTTCGCCCGCACGAAAGAGCCGCTGGGTGGGCTGGATTCCGACCGTTGCGAAAACCGTCTGCACGCCGGGGTGGGCAAGGAAGTGTCTCTCCAGGGCTGCCGCCGCCTCGGACGTAGCCTCCAGGCTCGTGCCGGGAGGCATCTCCAGCTCGACTACAAATTCCCCTTGATCCACCCACGGCATCAGTTCGCGCTCGATGTGGGCCGCGGCCAGCAAAGCCAAGCCGAAAGCGAGAAGTGTAAGCGCCACGACCCGCCAAGGATGGCGAAGAGCCAGGTCGAGAACCCTCTCGTAGTGCGACGCAAGGCGGCGCAGGGGACCAACACCTGACCGCGCCTCGTCGCGGGCCGTCTCCGAGGGATGCACGCCAGCCGCCAGGACCGGCAACAGGGTGAGGGACACAACCAACGACGCCAGAAGCGCCGTGCTCACCGCATAGGCCTGGTGTTTGAAAAGCTGACCCGCCACACCTCGCACGTACACCACCGGGAAAAACACGGCCACTGTGGTCAGCGTGGATGCCGTGACGGCCATGGCCACTTCCGAAACGCCCGTCACGGAGGCCCTGTCCGGGGGTTCTCCCCTCTCCCAGTGGCGGAAGATGTTCTCCAATACGACGACGCTGGCGTCGACCAGCATCCCCACGCCCAGGGCCAGGCCGCCGAGGGTCATCAGGTTCAGTCCGGCCCCCGCAGCGTGGAGAAAGATGAACGTGGCCAGGATGCTGAGGGGGATAGACACGCTGACCATAAGCGGGTAACGCGGGTCTCGCAGGAACAGAAACAGGACCAGGAATGCCAAGACGCCCCCGATGGCCACCGCCTGCAGCACGTTGGCGATGGCCTGCGAAATGAACGCGGACTGATCGAAGGCAACGTCCAGATCGAGATCGGGGTACCGAGCGCGCAGCTCCGAGAGTGCAGCCCGGGCCGCCCGGCACACCTGAATGGTGTTTGCTCCGGCGTCCTTGTAAATGAGGAGGCCGATGCTCGGTCTTCCGTTCCACCGGTTCTCGTTCTCGCGCTCCCGTGTCCCCAAACGTACGCTCGCCACATCTCGCACCCTTACCCGTCGCTCTCCCCGCCAGAAGATGGGCACCTCCTCGATCTCCGCCAGGTCACGGAACGTGCCGAGCAAGCGCAGGGAGAAACGGAATTCTCCGCGTCGGATGGTCCCGCCGGGCAGCGTCACGTTGGCACGCTGGAGCGCGGCGGCCACGTCCGCCACCGAGAGACCCAGCGTCTCAAGGCGGTCCTGATCGACCTCCACCTGGATCTCCGGCTCCACCTCGCCCACCAGCTCCACCAGGGCCAGGCCCGGCAATTGCTCCAGACGTCGCTTGAATACGTCGCGACACAAGCCTGTAAGCTCGCCCAACTCGGCCCCGGAGACCGCAACTCCCATGATCGGCTGGCTGCGCGGATCCATCCGTAGGATCGTCGGTCGGTCCACGTCGCGGGGCAGAAGCCAGCGCAGCTCATCCAACTTCTCGCGCACGTGGAGCATCGTCACATCCATATTGGTGCCCCAGGGGAACTCCAATGTGACGAGCGAGACTTCCTCTCGACTGACGGAGGTGATGTGACGAAGCCCGCTCAACGTCGACAGGGCCCCCTCGATGGGCACCGTAACGCTTGTTTCCACCTCGGTGGGAGCGGCCCCCGGATAGACGGTGACTACGGTGAGACGCGGGTACGAAAGGTCGGGCAGGAGGTCAATAGGGAGACGGAGCAGCGATACACACCCCAGAAGCGCCACCGCTGCGTAGACCATGCTCACCGCCACCGGGCGACGGACAAGAAGCCAAAATACGTGGGAGGGCTCTGGCTTCTTCACGTCCAGCACGAAGATTCCCCTGCGTTGTAGCGGCTATATCGTCCTCCTGGGGCCAACCGCGTTCCGACCTTAATACGGCGTCTCCCTAAACACCGCGCAAGCCGCATCCTGATTGAGCCGCAAGCCTGTAGGGCAGCTCCGGGCCTATGCGAACAACGCTTGCGCACAGTGGAGGATGTCGAGACACGGTCCAATCCTGGCCTAGGCTTCCGCGATCTCGCCCCAAAAGGTCTGGCGGAAGGCACGCACGGAACGAAAACAATGAGCTTGTACCGCGGAATTAGGACTTCGCCCATGGAAAAGGTTCGCATGCTGGTAGGATCGCCTGGAGAAGGCCGCTGCTCTGGGACAAATGGCACAGAATCCGATCTCATTACAAACGGGCGTGAACCGCATTGTCGGGCTGATCCGCACAAGGGGTATCCCGTGTCCACCCCGACGGCCCCAAAGAAATCGTCGCGAAGAGTATCGCTCCAGCGGTGTCCATGTCGGGCCTCCGGGGATGCGAGAAAGCTCTAACCACTGCGCAGGAAACTCCTGGCCATGCTGCCGCCCTCAGGCATTGAGGCGGAACATCTCGACGTCCTTTAGGGCAGATGGGCCCTGCAATTCAGCGATCGACGGGACGAGGCAGTTCTCGCCCTTTCGCCGCGTGGCCCGTGACCGTGGCAGTCTTGGCCTGGGAAGGATCCGTGCGGTCGGCCCCCCTTCGTAGCCCGTCCCCTCCTGATAGGGTCTTTCATTCGGCGCTCATGTTCCAATGGGCTCCCCATCGTCACGAACACACGGCTCCTCCCCCGCGGCCGTCTTGCCTCTCTCAGCGCGCAAAGGACGGGGGTAAATCGCACTCCTACGCGCTCCGGTTATCGCCCGGTTCCGGTAGTTAATCTCAGGACCTGCCGTGCAGAGCCTTAATAGGCAGGGCCACCGGGGCATTTGACCGTGACGAGAAGGCCCGAGACCCGACAGGTGCATTCTGTGCAACAAGCCCAACACTCGCATGGCGCATAGTCGTAGCAGCAGCATCCGCCGCTGTAGCATGGCGCAACTCCCGGACAATAGGCACAGTCATGATACGCAACCTGCTTTGCGTACAGCAAACTGCGCCCGCCAATCACCCCGGCGTAGACCAAAGCCAGCACCAGAAGCACGTGCACGGCCTTCTTAACCCCTGTCCTTCGTATCGTTTTCCCTCAGAGGCTCAGCCTCCAAATGTCCAGCTCGGCCACCTCCGGCGACACCAGATACACCCGCCGTCGCCGAACGGCGGACGCCATGTACAGCCCATAGGGCACTCCCTCCTCGGACAGATCTCCCCGGACATGGATGCGCAAAGCCCTGTGCGCCGACAGGTCAAATTCCACAAGCCCGTACTACGGCATGAGGGCGAACAGCGTGTCCTGCCCGTCAAAAGCCATAGCGCCCACCACACGCACGCCAGCAAACCGAGGGACCGGAGTGTCTCGCCTTGGCTCCGTCCGCACCTTATGCCCTTTCAACACGTACCGCCAGGCCGCGCGACCCGGCACATCCACTAGCGTGATTTCTCTTTCGCTATTCCTGTAAATCGCCACGTACCGGTCCCCTCCCGTAGCCAGTCTGGTCACGTTCCGAGACGACAGCGCAGCGACCGGGTTACCGTACGTTTTCCGTGGCTTCGCGTACGGGAGAAAGGAAGCAACAGGATACACACCCCCCTCGTCCCAGGTGTAAATTTGCACCACGTTCGACCGGTCCGGCGGCAAAGGCGACTGGGTCACCAGCACAACCCCACGGAAACACGCCCATCCCTGAAACGGGAGTATCTCCACCGGCCACGGCGCGCTCCGCACCCACCGCAGCTCCCCATCAAACTCATGAATCCGACAACATCCCTCCGCTACAAATACCCCCCAAGGAGAAACGGCAATCTTTCCAGGATGCATCATCTCCCCAGGACCCTCCCCACGCCTCCCAAGACGCCCCAGATAGTTGCCCGCCTCATCGAACACAAAAACGCAACCCTGCTCATAGTCAGGCACCAAAACCCGACCCCGATGATCAACCGCCACATCCGTAGGATCCGAAAGTAACGCCTCCCCACTCCCCGCTACCCCCCCCCCCCCC
>JAPDPT010000048.1 GCA_034506315.1 candidate division KSB1 bacterium
AAGCCAACGGCAAAGACGCCGGCTACTCCCTCGAGGTGGTCGTCCACACCGACATGTTCGGCTACGAGGACGGCGACACCGTCAAGCTCAGCGTCGTCATCTGGGACGTCGACTTCGCCTCGGCCGATGCCTTCAACCCCGACGTCTCCGACTACGCCCCCCACTGGTGGGGCACCCAGTGGGCCGATGCCAACTTCGAGAAATACTACATGTACCGCGAAGTCATCTTGTCCGAGCAGACTTCGGTTGGCGTCGCCTCGCGGGACGTTGCCAGTCTACCCAAACGCTTCGAGCTCGCCCAAAACTTCCCCAACCCATTCAACCCCTCGACCACCATCGCGTACGAGCTCCCGAAGACCACTCGCGTGAAAGTCGAGGTCTTCGATGTGCTGGGTAGACGGGTGGCCACGCTGTTTGACGGCGTGCAGGAAGCGGGCTCGCACCAGGTCACGTGGGACGGGCGCACGGAAGCCGGCGAGCCGGCGCCGAGCGGTGTTTACCTCTACAAGCTGAGTACGCCGGACTACTCCCAGATCCGCAAGATGCTGCTCGTCAAATAGCGTCGGCTCTGTTGGTGAGCGGGGTCAGGCTCCTCGACGGGCCTGACCCCTTAGCCACAGGTGGAGGACGATGAGCGGATCGAAAACGATCGCCATCTTGCTTGCCGGTCTTCTGGCCTTCGGACTGGCCTTAACCCTCGAGGCTGGGCAGACAGGCAAGATCGCAGGCAAGGTTGTCGACGCCGGCACCGGCGAGCCTCTCCCCGGGGCCAACGTGGTGCTTCAGGGCACCCAGATGGGGGCCGCTGCCGACATTCAGGGCGACTACATCATTCTGAACGTGCCGCCAGGCACGTACAACCTCACCGCCTCTATGATCGGGTACCGGCAGGTGACGGTCACGGGGGTGCGGGTCTCGGTGGATCGCACCGTCCGGATTGACTTTAGGCTTGAGCAGCAGGCGATCGATTTGGGGAAGGAAATTGTGGTCGAGGCGCGCCAACCCCTCGTCCAGCGCGACCTGACGGCGACCGCGGCGAGCGTCTCCGCAGAGGAGATCGCCTCGCTTCCCGTCGAAAGTTTCCAGGAGATCCTGCAACTGCAGGCCGGGGTGGTGAGCGACAGCCGCGGGGAACTTCACATCCGTGGGGGGAGGGCCAGCGAGATCAATTATCTGATCGACGGTATCTCCGTCACCGACCCGTTCTCCGGCAAAATGGCTGTGGGCGTGGACCACAGCAGCGTCCAGGAACTGAAAGTCATTAGCGGTACCTTCAACGCCGAGTACGGGCAGGTGATGTCCGGAATTGTAGAGGTAGTGACCAAGGACCCGAAGGACGAGTTCCACACCGGCGCTACGCTCTATTTCGGCGACTACCTCAGCAAACACAAAGACCTCTTCTACAACATTGATCGCGTGCGCCCCCAGGACGTGTACAATGGCCAGTTCTACGCAACAGGGCCCGTTCCACGCACCCGCGGGAGTGTGGGGTATTACGTCTCTCTGCGCCGGTACTACAATGACGGTTGGCTTTACGGCCAGAGGCGCTTCCACCCTTCCGATTCGTCCAGCTTCGATCCGAAGGCGGTGCGTATTGTGCAGACGGGCGATAACCGACCAGTGGCCATGAATTTCCGCGACGAGCTCTACGGCAGTCTCAAGCTCTTCCTGCGCCTTAAGCCCAACCTCCGGGTCCGTTACACAGGGCTGGGCCACTGGTATCGCTACCGCTTCTACAATCACCTGTACAAGTACAATCCCGACGGCGACGTGACCAACCACGAGCACGGGATCACGCACATCCTTGACCTGAATCATGTTTTGTCGCCGCGCACGTTCTACACGCTGAAGATTGCCCGCTACGACTTCGACTTCAAGTCGTACCTGTACAAAGATCCCCACGACCCGCGTTACGTGAACCCGGAAATCCTCCGCAATCGCCAGGACGCCTTCAGCTTCCTGACAGGCGGCACCAACATGAACCACTTCTACCGGACGACCACGGCGCTGAACCTCCGGTTCGACATCACCTCCCAGGTCACCAAGATCCACCAGATCAAAGGGGGCCTGGAGGCGCGCAGGGACCGCATCTGGGTCAACAGCTTCGAGGCTTACTACAAAGGGCTTCCTGGCGGCGGCATCTTCGACCCGACAGCCTATTTTACGCGGGGGAGGTATACGCAGAGGCCGGCCACGGCAGCGGCGTACATCCAGGACAAGATCGAACTTCAGAGCATGACGGTGAACGTGGGCCTCCGCTACGATTACTTCGATCCCCGGTGGAAGGTACCGACGGACCTGCGCGACCCGACCAATATCTACCGTCCCCGTTCCGACGCGTACCGGTCGGCCCGGGCAAAACATCAGTGGAGCCCGCGCGTGGGACTCGCTTTCCCCATCACGGAAAGCGGGGTGATTCATGCTTCCTACGGTCATTTCTTCCAGATCCCACCCTACGAGTACCTGTACACGAACCCGCGGTTTGCTGTAGCTCCCGGGGGACTGAGCACCCTCATGGGCAATGCCGACCTGAACCCGCAGTCCACCGTGATCTACGAGGTGGGGCTCCAGCAGGGTTTTCTCGGCTGGCTGGGGATCGACGTGACCGGGTATTACAAGGACGCGCGGAACCTCCTCGGCACCCGCATCTACGAGACTTACGCCCTTGGCGATCGCTACGCGCGCTACGAGAACCGGGATTACGGCAACATTCGCGGCGTGACGCTGTCCATCAACAAGCAGCCCACAGCGGCTGACCATCTCACCCTGTCTTTGGACTACACGTTCCAAATCGCCGAAGGAAACGCTTCCGACCCGAACCAGGAGTTCTACAACCAGCAGTCCACGCCGCCGAAGAAGAGCAACATTCAGGTCGTGCCCCTCAATTGGGATCAGCGGCACACCGTCAATCTTGCGGTTTCGTTTGACCTGCCTCACGTGTTCAGCGCGGGGCTCGTTGGGCAATTCCAAAGCGGGCTTCCCTACACGCCAGCCATCCAGAGTCTGGAAACGACCTTCGAGAACAGTGGGCGTAAGCCGTTCAACTACACCGTAGACCTTCGTTTGGCACGGTACTTCGCACTGGGGAAGGCCACTGCCGGCCTCTTCCTCAAGGTGTACAATCTTTTCGACCGGAAAAACGAGCTGGAGGTTTACGCAGACACGGGACGGGCTGGCTACTCCCTTGTGAGCCACTACGTGGTGGAACGTCGGGAGGACGTCAACACGCTGGCCGAGTGGCTCAAACGGCCCGACTTTTATTCGGAGCCCCGCAAGGTGCTAGTGGGTCTGGAGCTCGAGTTTTGATCGCTAAGGAAGAGAACCGAGCGCAGAGCCTCCTCCCGCCCCAAGAGTTTCGCTGGCATGGGGGTCGAGCTCCTACGGGCGGAGGGGAGAAAACGCCGTGAAGGGGCACGAGGCAAGGCTTGACGGTTGATCCGGGGAATGGCTCATGGTGAATGTACGGACGTGGCAAATCCGTGCGGGCCTCATCGCTCTGGTGGCGGTGACCGAGGTCACTGCCGCTCTGGCCCAGGTCCGGATTCCGCCGGAAATGCGAGGCAACCGGCGCTATCGCAAGGAAGGCATCCACAACGGGAACCTGGTGGAGACGCTGTTCTACAACTTCGGCGAGGTGGCCTGGTGGGGTCGGCAGCCGTCCGGTGTCTGGCCTAAGGGGAGCAACCACTCGTACATGGACGGCATCACCCCCATCGTTGTGGCGCAGGTCATCAACCATCGGGGCGACACCCTCTACCTTTGTGAAGCGGGTTATCGCGAGCTCATGGACATCTCTCCGGAGGGCGTGGAGCGCGGCTGGCAACCCCGGCCCGGCTACGCGAACCCTTTACAGGACAAGATCGCCATGAGCGACGATCCCAACAGCTGGCCACCCCGCTGGCCCGACAAGGATGCCAGCTGGAGTGGGTACTGGAACGGCTACTTCGGGAAGAGAACAAATGCCGACCAGGAAAGCTACTTTGTAATGGACGACAACTGCGACGACGCCCACGACTTCTACCCGGACTCTACTGACCTCACCCGCCGCGGGCTCGGACTCCGGGTCGGGGTTCGCGGGTTCCAATGGTCGAATATGCTGGCCGAAGACCTCATCTTCTGGCATTACGATATCACGAACGAGGGGACCTACCACTACAAGAAGATCGTGTTCGGAATGTACGTGGATGTGGGGGTGGGCGGTCAGTTCGACTCCAACGACGACAACGCCTCCTTCGATTTGGGCCAGGACATCACGTACTCTTGGGACACGAACGGCATAGGTGAGACCGGGTGGGGACCGACGGGGTATTGCGGATACGCCTTCCTGGAGAGCCCGGGCAACCCCTACAACCGCATCGACGACGACGGAGACGGCGAAGCCGGAAGCCCGGTGATCACAGAGAATATGCTCTTGGGGGAGATCCCGGAGAACCGGATCGATGACAACGGCAACGGCCTGATCGACGAAGCCACCATGCACATCGGCTTCAAGTACGCCGATGGCATCGATAACAACGGCGATGGCCGTGTGGACGAAATGATCGATGAACGTCGCGACGACGGCATCGACAATGACCTGGACTGGGATCCCGAACGGGACGACGTCGGCAACGATGGCCTGGCCGGCACCGGCGACGCGGGCGAGGGAGATGGCCTGCCCACCGCAGGCGAGCCCCACTTCGATGCCACCGACAAGGACGAGTCGGATCAGATTGGCCTGACCGCCTTCGATGTCTTCTACATCGGAACGGGGGTCGCGTTCTACGACGATAAGGAGATCTGGGACCGGGTCTGCTACAGCCACTTCGACACGAAGCTCCAGAACGGCAATATTGCCTTCCTGTACGGTTCGGGGCCTATCCCCTTAAAACCGCTCCAGACCGAACGCTTCTCCGTGTGCCTAGTCTTCGGCGAGAACCTGGAGGACATCAAACGCAATAAGGTGACCGTCCAAGAGATCTACAACAACAATTACAACTTCGCCCGGCCGCCAGACAAACCCCGCGTTTGGGCCGTTGCCGGAGACCGCAAGGTGACCCTCTACTGGGACGACCGCGCCGAGCGCAGCTACGACCCCTTCATGGACCCACCTAATGACTTCGAAGGCTACAAGATCTACAAGAGCACGGATCCTGGCTTCTTAGACGCGCGGGTCATCACCAACGCCTTTGGCGAGCAGACTTTCCTAAAGCCCGTGGCGCAGTTCGACATCCGCAACGATGTGCAGGGGTTCTTCCCCCTGGACTATCAGGGCGTCAAGATTTATATGGGGGACAACAAGGGCCTCCAGCACTCGTGGACCGATACCGACGTCATCAACGGCAAGACCTATTACTACGCGGTGGTCTCCTACGACCGGGGAGACCCAGACCTGCACATCTACCCGTCTGAGTGCAGCCGGGTGATCGTACAGGATATCAATGGCAACGTGAAACTGGACATCAACACGGTCCAGGTCACTCCCCAGGCCCCGGCAGCAGGGTTCCAGAAGGGGGGCGTCCAGGATTCCATCCGCCACGTCTCTGGCTTTGCGACCGGTCAGGTGTGGGTGGACGTGCTCGACCCACTCCTCGTTCCCGACGGCCGCAAGTACCAGGTCATTTTTGACGACACCTCGGAAGCCGATCGGATCCTCTACGACCTCATCGATATCACAAACCCGGGCGCGGCCGATACGATTGTGGCCCGCTCCCCGTACGTGCGGGGAGAAGACTTCAACCCGGTTTTCCATGGAATGCGGCTATTCGTATTCACGGACAGCATTGAGTGGGACGGCAGCCGCTCCGGCTGGATTCGGGGGGACTGCAATCTGCCCATTTACGTAGAGCACCGGTACCGTTTCCCCCGGCGGCGCCCAGGGTACCCGTCGAGCTACGAGATTCGATTCGGCGTGCAAGACACCAGCTGGTGGTACCGGCCGCGATTTCCGGTCAACTTCACCGTGTGGGACCTGTACGAGAACCGCAAGGTGCTTTTCGCTCTGGAGGAACCGGATCCGGCCCACCGCGACAGTCTGGTCTCCCCAGGCGACTACATCCGGATCATCATCCGGGACGGGAGCATCCCGCGCGAGGTGTGGCGGGTGAACTTCCTCCACCCTTACGGCGGCGCGGAGGCGCGCCTTCCAGAGCCAGGCGATGTCTTGCGGATCCAGATCAAAACCCCCTTCCGCAGCGGCGATCTCTACGAGTTCACGACGCGCGCCAGCCGAATCGACCGCAAGGAGGCGGCCGCCGCTCTGGACAGCGTGGCTGTAGTGCCCAATCCCTACGTAGCGGCGGCCCGCTGGGAGCCGCGACGCCTCCTGGCCACCGGAAGGGGGGAACGCAGGGTGTACTTCATTCATCTGCCGAAGGACTGCACCATCCGCATCTACACCGTCTCGGGGGAACACGTGCGAACTCTGGAACACCACGCCACGGCCCTTAATGGCGCCGAACCCTGGGACCTCACCACGAAAGACGGGCTGGACATCGCTCCCGGCATCTATCTTTTCCACGTCGAGGCCCCGGGGCTCGGAGAAAAGGTCGGACGATTCGCCCTGATCAAGTAGGGGTAAACAGCGATGCGCAGATTGGCCCGTAGGTCCTGGATGATGGCGCTCCTGACCCTGTGCTTTGCCGGCCCCGTCTTCTCCGGCCTTACGAAAACGGGCACCACGGCCGCCCAGTTTCTGAAAATCCCCGTGGGGGCCCGCGCGCTCGGAATGGGCGGGGCCTTTGTCGCCGTAGCCAACGACGTGACGGCCGTCTACTGGAACCCGGCGGGCGCCACGAAAATCCAGCCGCGCGGCGGGGTCTGCCTGATGCACACGAACTGGCTGGCCGACCTCAACTTCGACTTCGCCGCTGCGTGCGTACAGCTGGGAGGCTTCGGAACGCTGGGGGCCCATTTCACATCCCTGTCCATGCCAGACACCAAAGTGCGAACCGAGTTTGAGCCCGAAGGAACAGGCGAGTACTACAGTGCGATGGACATGGCCCTGGGCCTGACGTACGCCCGGGACCTTACGGACCGATTCAGCTTCGGCTTCAATGTGAAGTACCTCCGCCAGCAGATCTGGCACATGGCCGCCTCGGCCGTCGCCGTCGACCTGGGCTTCCTCTACCGCACGGACTTCCCTTGGCTCACCCTGGGCATCAGCGTGTCCAACTTCGGGCCCAAGATCCAGTACGCCGGCAAGGATGTATTCGTGAACTACGATTTCAATCCCAACGAGTGGGGCGATAACGAGAATATCTTCGCCAACCTCCAGACCGACCGCTGGGAGTTGCCTTTGCTCTTCCGCTTTGGGCTCTCGGCACGGGCAATCGAAAGCCCGTGGCAGCGCCTGCTTCTGTGCGTAGAGGCCCGCCATCCCAATGACAACACGGAGAACATCAGTCTCGGAATGGAGTACGCCTTTCGGGACCGGTTCTTCCTACGGGCGGGATACCAGTCGCTCTTTGAGGACCAAAGCGAGAAAGGCCTTACGCTGGGCGCCGGACTGCTGTATTATTTGGCCCCCGGCCTTCCCCTGCGTTTCGATTACGCCTTCGAGGATTGCGGGCGGCTGAGCACGGTTAATCGCTTCTCCTTCGAGCTCCATTTCTAAGGCTTGTCCTCGTGCTGGCCCAAAGGGGATGCACAGCCAGCACGGTCCCTTCGGGATTGGTTACGACCGGAAACGACACTCGACCCACAGACGGAGGCACGGCTCGGCATGGGGAGAGAAGCGTTCGAGACGCCCTACGGGTTCTTCCGTGAGGAGGGCTGGGAATACGTCATTAAGACCCCGCTCACTCCGAGACCCTGGATTAACGTGATCTCCAATGGAAGCTATGGACTCATTATCTCGCAAACGGGGGGAGGCTTCAGCTGGCTTGAGGACTGCAACGAGAACCGGATCACGCGCTGGTACCAGGATCTGATCCTGGACAACTGGGGCAAATTCTTCTACGTGAAAGACGAAACGGAGGGCCTTGTCTGGAGTCCGACGTTTCGTCCCGTGGGGGTAATGCCGGAGCTCTTCCGGTGTGTTCACGGTATCGGGTACTCTATCTTCCAGGCAGCGCAGTCCGGTCTGGTTGCCGAGCTCAGGGTCTTCGTCCCGTGGGATCGCAACCTCGAGGTTTGGACCCTCAAGCTGCAGAATCGCTCCCGAAAACGTCGCCGCCTCTCCGTGTTCACCTACCTCGAGTGGTGCCTCGGCGTCGCCTTCGATCAGCACCGCGAGTTTCACCGGCTGTTCCTGGAGACGGAGTACGACCCCGAGCTACGAGTCCTCTATGCCCGAAAGCGCCTCTGGGAGGTTCCTTCCGAGAGGGGCCACTGGAACCGTTCGTGGCCATGGATCGCTTTCCTGGCCGCCAGCGAAGGACCGGAATCTTTTGAGACCGACAAGTACCGCTTCCTGGGTGAAGGGTCCACCCTGGCTTGCCCGGCCGCAGTGCGCCAGGGGCGGCTTTCCTGCTCCGTGGGCAAATGGGGCGACGGCATTGGCAGCTTTCACCAGTCCTTCGAACTGGAGCCGGGGGAGGAGCGGGAATGGCATCTTTTCCTCGGCGTGGTCGGCGAAATCGGGGAGAGCCAGGACCTCGTGCGGGAATTCCGGGCCGCGGGCCGCGTGGAATCCGCCTTCCAGGAGGTCAGGGAGAGGTGGCGCCGGCTTCTCGCGAAGACGTGGGTGGAGACGCCCGATCCCGGACTCAACCTCCTCGTCAACATCTGGTTGAAGTATCAGGCTATTTCGGGAAGGCTGTGGGGACGTGCAGGCTACTATCAGCAAAGCGGCGCCTACGGTTTCCGGGATCAGCTCCAGGACAGCCAGATTTTCTTCTACCTGGACCCGAACCAGGCCCGCCAGCAGATCCGACGCCACGCCGAGCACCAGTTTCCCGACGGCCACGCGCTTCACTGGTGGCACCCCCTCACCGATCGGGGACACGACGGCCCCGTGAGCGACAACTACCTCTGGCTTCCCCTACTTGTGGCAAACTACGTGAAGGAGACGGGGGACTTTTCCGCCTTGCAGCAGCCCGTGGCCTTTTACGGCGCCGAGGAAAAAGCCCCTCTTCTAGAGCATTGCCTTCGGGCCGTGGATCTTGCGCTCACCCGGATCAGTCCGCGGGGACTGCCCCTCATCCTCGGCGGCGACTGGAACGACGGGCTCAATGCCGTGGGCCTGGAAGGGAAGGGAGAGTCGATCTGGTTGGCTCACTTCCTCATCTACGTGCTGAGGCATTTGGCGGAGCTGCTGAGACGGATCGGGCGGTCCGACCTCGCCGAGGGCTACGAGGAAAAGATCGCCCGGCTGCGCCAGGCCCTAAACGAACACGGCTGGGACGGCGCCTGGTTTGTCAGAGCCACCAAAGACAGCGGAGAACCGATCGGTAGCCGACAGAACGAGTGCGGCCGAATTTTCCTCAATGCCCAGACCTGGGCGGTCATCGCCGGATCCTGCGACCCCGAGAGGCAGTGGCAGGCGTTCCAATCCGCATTGGAGCTACTGCAGTGCGACGCGGGCCCCAGACTGCTTGCGCCCGCCTACCGAAGCCCCGATCCGGAGATCGGTTACCTTACCCGGTACGCCCCGGGAGTCCGCGAGAATGGCGGTGTCTACGTCCACGCCGCCACCTGGGCCATGTGGGCTGCCTGTGAACTTGGCCTCCCCCACCTGGCGTATCGGCTTTACCTCCAGATCTCGCCTGTGGAACGGGGACAGGCTCCCGACCTCTACCAGGTGGAGCCATATGTGGTCGCCGGCCATATCCACGGCTCCGACTCCCCCTACTGTGGACGCGGCGGGTGGACCTGGTACACTGGGTCGGCCGCCTGGCTGGTACGTGTCGTGCTTGACCACCTCATCGGCGTCCGCGCCGACTACGAGGGCCTGCGGGTGAAGCCCTGCTATCCACCCGAATGGGGCGAAGTGCGCCTACGAAGGTTCTTTCGGGGCCGCACGTACGAGTTCACCCTGGTGCACGATTGCCGCCTGGAACCGGGGCAGCGGCAGGTGGAGGTCGACGGGCAACTTCTGCCATTGGGAGCAGACGTTGTCCCGCTCGTCGAAAAGGATCCAGTAGGGGTTCGGGTCAGGTGGCGAGCCGCCGGAGAAAAAGCGGAGTTATGAGGCAAGATTGGCATGGACCTCTGGAAAGAGGTTCAGAGGGAGCCGGGGCACTTTCCGGCTGCGGAGTCTTCACGCAAGGGGAGGCTTCCTATGAGAGGCGCGTGGTGCCTTGGCGTGGTCCTGGGCGGGCTCCTGTGGATCAGTTCTCAGGCTCAGGATAACGAAATCATCTTCTTCAGCGATAGTCCGGAGGGGGACGTGTACGTGGACGCGTCGTGGGGGTCTTTCCGCGCGCCAAGCTACCTGGAGCTGGCGCATACGGACAAGTTCCCGGTGGACGCCAGGCATCCGTTCCGCGGCGCCCACAGTCTTCGCCTGCACTGGAAATCGATGGAACGGGGTGACTGGGGCATAGCGATCGCGTCCCGGGGGTGGCTCGGTTACGACTTCACCAAGTACGACAGCATTGTGTACTGGATCAACGCCCCGGCAGCTGTGCCGCGCGATGCCCTGCCGGATCTGGCCATCGAAGACCTGAGCAATAAGAAAAGCACGCGGGTATGGCTCGGCGATTACCTGGACGGCGTGGACGGGGACTCCACCACGTGGCAGAAAGTAATGGTCCCGACCACCGCGTTCCGGCCCGGCACTCAGAACTGCGACTTCACACGCATCAAAACGATCTTCCACTACCAGAAGGCAGCGGATGGCGTGGAGCACCTGGTCTGGATTGACGAGGTGAAGGTGATCAAAGCGGGCGCAGGGGGTCCTGTGGCCATGCGCCGGCCCACAGGACTCGGTGCCCGGGGCTACGACGGGCGCATCGACCTCTGGTGGACGCCGAACACGCAGCCGGAACTCATCGGCTATTACATCTACCGGGCCTCAAGTCGTTCCGGCCCCTACGCTCGGGTGAACCCCGTTGTGCACGAGACCCCCGTCTTCAGCGACTATCTTGGGCAAAACGACGTCACCCGGTATTACTACGTGACGGCCGTGGGTCGGGAATTCCAGGAATCTCCACCCTCCGACACCGTGCAGGCCACCTCACGCGCCCTGGCGACGGAGGAACTCCTCTCGTACGTGCAGGAGGCGGCTTTTCGCTACTTCTACCACTACGGACATCCTGTGAGCGGGTTGGCGCGCGAACGGAAGGGATCCGGCGACGTGTGCACCAGTGGTGGTACCGGCTTCGGCCTGATGACCATCATGATCGGCGCCGAAAGAGGGTTTGTGCCGCGCGATTCCGCCGCGGCCCGCACACTGAAGATCCTTCGTTTCTTGCAGGATGTGGCCCCAAGGTACCACGGAGCCTGGTCGCACTGGATCAACGGGAGCACCGGGGCAACCATCCCCTTCAGCCAGTTTGACGATGGGGGCGATTTGGTGGAAACGGCCTACGTTGTCCAGGCGCTCCTCACCATTCGCAATTACTACACAAGGGACAACCCGATCGAGCGCGAGATTCGCCGGCGCTGCACGGAGCTCTGGGAGCAGGTGGAGTGGGACTGGTACCGACGCACGCCCCCGGAGGATAAGCTGTACTGGCACTGGTCGCCCAACTACGGCTGGGCCATGAACATGCCCATCGTGGGCTTTAACGAGGCGATGATCGTCTACCTGCTGGCCATTGCCTCTCCAACCCATCCGGTGCCGGCCGAGCTCTACTACCGCGGGTGGGCCGGTTCGCCGAGCTACGTCAACGGCAACGTCTACTATGGGTACAAACAATGGGTGGGTCCTCCCTACGGCGGCCCCCTGTTCTTCACCCACTACTCGTTCCTCGGTTTTGACCCGCGGGACAAATCGGACGCCTTCTGCAATTACTTCGAGAACAACCGGAACATCACGCTCATTCACCGGGCGTACTGTATGGCCAATCCGCTTCGCCACGTGGGCTACGACTCCCTGGTCTGGGGCCTAACGGCCAGCGACGACCCTTGGGGTTACCTGGCGCACGAGCCCTTTAATCGGGATAACGGGACCATCACCCCCACAGCTGCGGTGAGCGCCATCCCTTACACGCCGGACGAGTCGATCGCCACGATCAGATACTTCTACTACCAGCTTGGACCACAGCTGTGGTCCGAGTTCGGATTCGTAGATGCATTCCACCTGGGGCAGAACTGGTTCGCCACGAGCGTCCTGGCCATCGACCAGGGGACCATGGCACCCATGATCGAGAATTATCGCACCGGGCTCTGCTGGCAGCTCTTCATGGCCAATCCGGAGATCCAGGAGATGCTCAGTAAGATAGGCTGGCGGAGCGCGGTTCGCAGCGAGGCCCCCCACCGGCCAAAGCGCTTCGCGTTGAAGCCCGCCTACCCCAACCCGTTCAACTCCTCAACTCTGCTGATTCTGGAGCTGCCCAGACAGGCTGTCGTGACAACCCAGCTCTTCGACGTGGTGGGACGACTGGCGTGGCGCACGACATCCCACGGGCCACTTCCCCCCGGCGCCCATCGCATCCGTATCGACGGCTCCAGCTTGCCGACTGGAGTTTACCTCTGCCGAGTGGAGGCGGGTCCATTTGTGGCGGTGCAGAAGCTGGTTCTGGTGAGATAGGGATCTCCCAAACCCTAACTTTCCAGGAACTGGCGCACGGGGGGCGAGAAGCCGACCCAGCGCCGAGGCCAGGTCGGCTTCCCCGTTCCCGCACTGAGGTCGAGGATCGACAGCCCGCACGTCAAGGGGGCACTTCCTGCAGACTTCGGCGCACAACGGGAAAGTACGGGCTGCCACGCCCAGGCGACCTGGATCAAGAGGCACCGGCCCGCGGGACTGAGGCTTTCTTGGACGTGAGCGGTCCAATGAACGCCCGCGCGGGATGGATGTATCCCTGCGCCACGGCGTAACGCGCGAGGGACCTTTGGAGCAACCTGCGTCCTCGGAAAAGCCGGCTCATCACCGTGCCGATGGGAATTCGGAGCCGGTGCGCGATCTCTTTGTAGCTCAGCCCTTCAACATCGGCTAGAATCACAACCGCGCGAAACTCCTGCGGTATTTTTTCCAGGGCCACTTTGACCCGGTCGTCCAGAAAATCGTCCAGTTCGAAGGAGCTCTCGAGCTCTGGCAAAGCCCAGCCCGGTGGATCGGAGGTGCCAAGCAAGTAATCAACCCGCTCCAGAGCGACGAGATCGGGCGTCCTCTTTTGCTTGCGGTAGCGGTTGATGTAGGTGTTGAGCAGGATGCGAAACACCCAGGCTCGGAAGTTGGTGCCGGCCTCGAACTGCCCGAAAAAGCGGAAGGCGCGGAGATAGACGTCCTGTACCAAGTCCTCCGCGTCCTGAGGGTTTCGGGTTAACCTGAGGCTGGCCCGATAGAGGGAAGGCATCAGCGGGCCGAGGAGGTCTTCGAAGTCGGTTCTCACCTTGGCTCTTGTTTCGTCGCTCATGGCCTCATCTCCCTGGTGCGTGCCGCTTGTCGCTCGGATAATCCGGATACGAGCGATCCGGTTTCGCTGATCTAACCTCGGCCTCCGCCCTCAGGTTCCCGAGTTTCCTCCGCTTTGGCCTCCGCCTGTCATTTTATCCCGCGCCGATCTCGGCTTCCAGGAGGAAAGGCACAGGTGCCCCACGATGAGACCGGGGACTTGTTCTCCTTGGTTGAAGCCTCGGCGCTTTCTCACAGCTCTCCTGACCGAGATATCAGCCCACGGCGCCTCTCGTTGGCGGGTCCCTCCCCAAGAGCCGCGACGGAGCTTGCGAAAGCTCCGGGCGGGATCGGGGGGTCTTGTGTCGTCAAGCGTGTTCTGAGACGACGCTCAGGAGGGGAGACTCTGCGGAAACCCAGTTCCGGCCGAAGTCGGCTCGTTCTGTCGAGAATCGCCCCCTTGCCCCCAGGCTTAAGACCCGAGCAGCTATGTGGGCCAGTCCCGCCATCCGAAGGCCCGCCTCGCAGCAGCGAGCCTTCCTCTGCCCACCAAGCTGCTCTGGCAGATCCATCTACCGGTCCTGCCTCACGTCACCCTGCCGCGGGGTGCGGCACGGGGACGAGCATGTGGGCCTCGCAGCCCGTTGGACCCTAGAACTCTGATTCGTCCTTCCAGCGCACGATTCGCCACTTCCCATCGGAGGGGCACTTGCGGAGGGTGAACACGGCGATTCCGCTGAGCTGGAAATCCCCGGTCTCGCTCACCAGGTTGAGGCGAAAGGTTTTCGCAAGCTCTGCCGTTTCCCCCTCAATGCGCTCGTACGTGGTACTCCCCCACGATAGGTCGATCACGTCGAAGGCTCGGAAGAGCCGGCCAGTGGTTCGTAGGTCCACGTCTCTGCCCCAGGACTCGAACCGGCCTCCGGGACCCGCATTCGGGTCGTAGTAGACAAAGACGAAAGCGCTATCCAGAAGGTCTGCGTAGAGGAGAGAGTCCTTGAAGGTGTACGCGTAATCGAAGTTCTGCAGTGCCTCCTCGGGTGTCCGCTGCTCGGTGATGATCAGGTCCCCCTCGGGGCTCTCCCGTAGCCTCGGTGCAAACGGATTCACACAATCCGCAAGCAAGCACGCCAGAGCCACCATCCACAAGGCGCGCCCCGGCGTGCGGTACCAGTCTGCTACGCAAACCCTCGCCACAACTGAACCCTCTGGGACGGGTGGCCTTTTCCGATGAACACAAACAAAAAGGGCGGCGTCCCACGACGCCGCCCGCCCCACCTACATCGATTGGTTGGCCTAATCCTTCAGCTTGAAGATGACCGGGATCGCCACCCATACCTTGACCGGCCGGTCTCGCTGCATGGCGGGTTTCCACTTCACGCTCTTGATGGCCGCCACGGCTGCCTCGTCGCAGCCGTTATTCCCGAGGGACTTCAGGATCTTTGTCTCCACCACGTTGCCCCGTTCGTCCACAAGCACGTGGACGATAACCCGGCCTTCAACTCCCGCTTTTCTGGCGATCTCCGGATAGACCAGATTCCGCTGAATCGCTTCGAAGCCGCCGATTGGTTCCGGAGGCGAGTCGTAGGCAACGAAAATCGGTGTTACCTCCTCATCCGTCTGCTCTTCCGGGGGCTTCTCAGGCGGAGGAGGCAGCTGCGTCAGATCCAGTTCTGTCGTAGCGATGGTCTCGTCTTCCGGGATATCCTCGTCTTCGCTCTCGATGGGGACCGCTGGCCGGGCCGGAGGCGGAGCTGCCCTCTCCTGTTCCGTCTGGGGGATTTCCTCCACCTCGATCTTGATGTCCGGCCGCTTCAACTCTTGCTTCTTTCCCTCGAAGCGCTTGAACGCCTGCAGCGTGGCGGTCATGAGCAGGAGCGCCAGGACGAGCGAGACCTCCATCACCTTCCGGTATTTCCACCGGAGGTTGACCTGAGGATTAATCCTGCTCAACATGGGTCATCACCTCTAGTCACCTGCAAACTTGGCTGAATAGCTCACGTTGAGGGCCCCGGCGTCCCGAAGCTTCTCATGGACCTCGGTTACCAGGCCCATCTCCACATCCCGGTCGATCCGTAAAGAGACGACCTTGAGAGGGCTGACCGGGTCGATCATCTTCTGGTACATCAGGTTGGCGATGCTCTTCACGTCGACCAGCTTGTCATCGATGGAGATGCGTCCCGCCTTGTCCACGTAGATGGTCGCCACGCCACGCCGTCCCGGCAGCTTCTCGATCTTCTTGGCCGAGGGAAGATTCACAGGCAGTCCCGATGCTTCCCGCATCGTCGTGCTGACCATGAAGAACAGCAGGAGCATGAAGATGATGTCCGGCATCGATGCCGTCGGGATAGCCGCCTTTACGGTACTCTTCCTCTGGAATTTCTGGGGCACGCTGGTTCCTCCTTCACCCAGAACCCGGCCCTACTTTTCGGGTTCAGCAATCGAGATTCTCGTCGCACCGGCCTGCTTCAATTGATCCAGTACCCGCACGTAGTAGTCGTACTTGGTGCGCGCGTCGGTCTTGACCGAGACGATCAACTGCGGTCGCTGCATCAGCTTTTGATGGATGATCTCGCGAATCTGCGGGATCTCCACCTCCTGTCCGTCCAGGAGCACCTGGCCCGCCGCGTTGATCAGCAGATTCGTAATGTTCTCCTTCCGCACTTCCTTCTTCTCGCCACGAGCAGGCAACGTCAACCCCAGTCCCTTGTCGACGTTGATCGTCGTGCTCAGGAGAAAGAAGGTCAGAATGAGGAAGGAGATGTCAGCCAGCGAAGCGGTCGGGATCTCTGCCGAGCGCTCTTTTTTCTTCCCGAGTAGCATCGGTTTGCCCTCGCTTGTTCACGATGCCTTGGAGCGCTGCAGCTCGACCAGGCTATCCACCAGTTCGAACGATCCTTCCTCCATGTCGACCACCAGGCGGTCGATGCGCGAGACAAAGTAGTTGTGCGCCACTTGGATCGTAATGGCCACGATCAGGCCGAACAGGGTGGTCAACAAAGCCACGGCGATTCCGTGCGCTACGATCGCCGGCGAGATGTCGTTTGCTTGCTCGATAGCCTGGAAGGCGATGATCATACCTTGCACCGTCCCCGTGAATCCCAGCATCGGGGCCAGGCTGATCACGGTCGATAGCCACACCAGACCGCGCTCCAGGAAGGCCATTTCCACCGCACCGGCGTTCATGATGGCCTTTTCCACGGCCTCGACACCCTGATCCGCGCGCAGCAATCCGGCGTGGAAGATCGAGGCCACCGGACCCCGGGTGTTCGCGCACACCTCAATGGCTGCCGGTACACCACCCTCACGCAGTGCCTTCTTGATCGTGGAGAGGAACTTCCGCGTGTTGACCGATGCCCTCGTCAGGGTCCACAGGCGCTCCAGGCTGATGGCTATCCCCAGCACGAACAGACCCAAGATCGGCCACATGAAGACGCCGCCCTGAATGAACATGTCGACCATTCTACCAATTCCTCCTTACGCTTAGGCCAGCCCTGCGACTTTGTTTGCACTGAGCCTTCCCCCGGAACTGCGAGCAGTTTAACCAAATCCCCCCTAAAAGTCAACAGCTTTTTTGCCGCTCCCCTAACCCCGTCCGCCCGTTCTCCTCAAGGGGATCCCCGCGACTCGCGCTGCCTGGTCGAAGTACTTTACAGCTTCCAGGAGCTGGGAATCGGCCTCGGCCCTCACCACATAATACTTCTCCGAGTCCCAAAGGTGCCGGGCGATCTCGGCCTTTATCAAGTTGCGGATCTTGTCCAGGTCCTTCCTCCAGGCCTCTTCGTCGATTTGCATTCCCTTGCCCTGGACAAATCGGCGGAAACTGCTCAGGAGGGCATCGTCCACCACAAAGCGCCGCCGAAACGTTTCAAAGTCCATTTCGGGCCGCGGGCGCCGGCTCACGTAGTCAGACCCGAACTCGAGGAAAAGGCGACGCCGCACCAGCTCGCCGGTGAATTCCGTGAGGCGCGGGGCCGCGATGATTACATCCGGTACGATCCCCCCACCGCCCCGCACCTTTCTCCCGCGGGAAGTGAGGAAAACCTGCCCCCCTTGTGCCGTGTCCGGCGCGGGGTGCGCCATCTCTTCGTACGCCTCCCGGTAGTACTCGTAGAGGCCCTTCTCGTAGCTGCGCTGGATCAGTCGCCCGCTCGGGGTGTAGTAGCGCGCTGTTGTGACCCGGACCGCCGAGCCGTCACGCAGCCGAAATTGGGTTTGGACCAGCCCCTTTCCGAACGTTCTCTCCCCAACGATCAGGGCACGATCCCAGTCTTGCAGCGCCCCGGCAACGATCTCCGAGGCGCTGGCCGAACCGTGGTCCACCAGCACAATCAGCGGAAAGCGCGGATGCGTCCCATCGTCCGTAGAGAAGTATTCCTCGTTCGCGGCGGGAATTCGGCCGCGCGTATAGACGATCCGCTTGCCCCCTTCCAGGAATTTGTCGACGACCGCCACCGCCTGGTCCAGGTACCCTCCCGAGTTCAGCCGCAGATCCAGGACCAGTCGGCGCATCCCCTGCGCTTCGAGACGGTTCAAAGCCGCTTCCAGTTCATCGGCAGTGGTGCGTGCAAAGCGTCCCAAATAGATGTAGCCCGTGCTATCGTCAAGCATAAAGGCGGCCGTCACACTGTAGATGGGGATCCGATCGCGCACGATGGTTACATCGAATGGATCCTTTACCCCGGGTCGCCGCACCGTGACGGTCACCTTCGTCCCCTTCGGGCCGCGCAGCTTGGCCATGACCTCGTCTTCCGTCAGGCCGTAGGCCGATTGGCCGTCGATCTGGATGATCTGGTCTCCCGGCCGGAGACCAAGTCGCTCCGCAGGCCCGCCAACAATGGGCGAGACGATGGTGATCACCTTGTCCTGGATCACGTACTCGATCCCGATGCCGTAAAAATAGCCCTCAAACTTCTCGGAGAGCTCGCCCAATGCTTCCGGAGGAATGTAGACCGAATGTGGGTCCAGGGACTCGAGGAGCCCCGAGATCGCTCCCTTCACCATCTTGTCCTCGTCGGGCTCCTCGACGTAGTAGCGCTGGACGATGTTGTACACTTCGATAATCTTCTTGATGCCCGCCAGGGTGGACTCGACCGTGCTGGCGACCTGGCGGCCAAAGCCGGCATAGCCAATGGCCACCGAGACGATCGCCAGGAGAAGAACCCGGACCGCTATCTTGCGTCGGCTAGGGACTGCCTTGCTGAACAAGTCTGTACCTCGCCTTGTGCTCTTGCTTGATCCGCTGCCAGCCGATCCGTTACCTTGGAATCGCCCGCAGGCGGATCGTCATCTCCCAGACCTCGCCAGGACCCCAGGCTCGGCGGACGTTCGGCAGGATCACGCTGCTCTGGTACACGCGCTCGAATCCTGCCTCCGACATTGAGACGGTCTCCACCGGGAAGCGCCACACGTCCACGGCCGGCGAGAACTCCAGGCGGAACTCCACGCCCTGCCACTCGTCGACCAGGGCGATCCACTCCGTGCTGCGTACCTCACCGCTGCTGGCAAGGTGCCGAGGCTGCTGTTCCGCGCCGGGGAACCTGAAGTAGCGGTCGGGCGCCTCCCCGGCCAGGAGGGCGAAATTGAGCTCGCACGCGTACCACAGCTCCAAGGACTCAGGGCCCGGATTGGCGACGCGAATCCGAAATTCCAGCTCGGCGCTTGCCGGATTCACGGATACGAGTTTCTCAA
This sequence comes from candidate division KSB1 bacterium, assembly GCA_034506315.1. Lineage (GTDB taxonomy): Bacteria > Zhuqueibacterota > Zhuqueibacteria > Oleimicrobiales > Geothermoviventaceae > Zestofontihabitans. Next base: position 19,115 of record JAPDPT010000048.1, read on the forward strand.
GACGAACCGCCCTCTGGCTACCGTTCACCCACACAGCCCCTTCCCTTGTCAGGCGCACGGTAGACTGGCTGGAACCCTCGATTACACTGGCCTGATAAGGAGAGAGCACAAAATCGCCCTGCTCTCCGTACTTGCAACGCGCAAAATCGTCCAGCGTCGTGTGGGGATCCAAGAAATGGTCGACCAATGAGCAGCGGCGATACCAGTCGTACGTCAGCCTTTTCTCCAGCCCTTCTTCCTTGGCGAGGAGCAGGTCGTGGATGCTGGCCACTTCTCCCGATGAGGGACTCGGGTTGGCCGCCCGAAGCAGTTTCCGGTGGTACCCCTCCTCGCGACGGGTCATCGTGTCCAGGAGGTTGATCCCGGTGCCTTTGTAGTCAAGCTCCACCAGGCGCCCGCCGTAGTCGGGCTCGAAGATCAATTGCCATGTCGGGGTTTCGACAATGATCTCGCGTCGGCCGTCGCCATTGAAGTCCGCCGTCTCCCAGTCGATCCACCCGTTCCCCGCGTTGCCCCTCAGGGTATCCAGCTCTTTTTCCGCCTGGATAAGCTCATGATAAACGGCGTAGCGGAGGTTGGTGAGATAGAGTCCGCCGAATACACCGTGCCAATAGGGGCAGTTGCACTGGCCAGCCCACAAGTGATCTCTGGCCCGCTTCACCACCTCGTGGTCCTGGCCGTATCGTTCCGCGGCGTCGCGCACCTTGCGGCTGACGCGCAGCATCTTCTTGTGGAGGTGATTGGCTTCCTCGTACTTGGCCAGAAAATTGCGCCAGAAGCCGCCCCGCACGAATACCTTGTATCGATCAAAGAGATTCGCCTGCTTGAGCTTGTCCTCGAAGTCCTCGTACTCGTGAATGGCCCGCGCGGGAAGCGCCCACTCCATCATCTCTCGGTAAGAGGCGGTGGGCAGGTAAACGCGTCCACGCGGTTCAAGCTGATCCAGGGCCTCCGAGAAGTGCAGGATACGGATCCAGTCGCGGTTCGCTTCCAAAGCCTGGAAGAAAGCCTCGAGCCATCCACCCTGGTAGCAGTGCTCGTACGTCCCCGGCCAGATGCCAAACTTCTCGCCGTCGTCGGCGAAAACGATAAGACGGCGCCCGCTTTCGTCTGCCATCTGTCGCAGGTAGTCGAGGGTCTCCTCGACCGGGCGGAAGGGGATCGTGTAGCGCAGCCTCTCGGAGATCGGGAAGATGTTGACCGTAAAACCTGCCTCTTCAGTCAGGAAGTAGCCGACGAGTTCTTCCTCCTGGAGCCCGGAGTACTTGAGGTGGGCATCGTCGATCACGACATACTCCACGCCTGCCTCGCGCAGGGGACGAGGGAGATGGGGCTCCCACACCCGCTCCGCCAGCCACAGGCCACGCGGGCGTTTGCCGAATCGCGACACTAGGTAATCGGTCAGCTTTGCGATTTGCCCCAACTTGTCACGGTCGGGGATGATGGGCAAAATCGGCTCGTAGTAACCGCCCGTCATCATCTCCACCTGGCCTCGATCGACCAGGCGCGCCAGACGATCGAGAAAGTCCGGATGGTTCTTTTCGAGCCATTCGAGAAGAATGCCGCTGTAATGCTCAGCGACTCGCACAAAGGGATGTCGCTCCAGGACCTCGAGAAAAGGCAGGTATGCCCGCTGATAGGCGTCCTCAAAGACAAAATCGAAGTTGCCAACCGGCTGATGATTGTGGATCCCCAGCGCAAGATGAATTGTGCCCACCGCGAAACCTCGGATTCGTCCTTGCTCTGCCCCGCACCGGACCCGTCGTGTATCGATTGCCGAAGAAAAGATACCACCTTTGGCTTCCCAATCCAATTGCTTTTTCGCACGAGGGATGGCGGGCAGGAAGTGATCCTTGGGAGAGGGGGCTCTGAATGGGACTGATGAACCGGAAGGGGGAGGGATCAACCGGTCTTCACGCAAATTGGCTCCGAGAGACGAACCCCCCGCACCTGCTCCTCGTAGGCCAGGGCCACGGCGATCTTCGTCCAGGGCAAACTGACCAGCAGGCCGACGAGACAGAAGAGAATCCCCAGAAAGTTCACCAGGACAATTAGAAAGCTGAAGAGGGTCCATTCGATCCACAGGGGCTGAGTCGCACGGCGACTGCGCTCCATTGCGCTCCAGAAGTCCAAATCCTCGTCCACAAGTACAGGCCAGACGAAAAGGTACAAGGCCAGAACGACGAACAGGGGAATGACCAGCAAGGCGAGCCCTACCAGGGCGAAGGCCTGGACCGCGACTCCTGCCAGAAAGGCGGGGACAAAGCGGTGAAACCCCCTGGCGAACTCATCCAAATCCAGGCTCTGGCCGCGAACCCGCTTTAGAATAACTGCGTACCAGCCAACTTCCAGAGGCCCCCAGAGGATGGGCGGACCGATCGCCGTCGTGCTCACTACGCCCAGAACGGCCGCGTAGATGATGGTCAAGAGAACCCACATCGGCGCGTCACGCCAGAACAGCTGCCACGAAAGCCTCAGATAGCGGGCAATGCTTGCCTCCGGAGGGTGCCCGGTCCCTGCGAGCTCTTCTTGCATCGGACTTTCCGTGTCTGAATCATTGCCCGGTGGCCATCAAGCGCGTCGTTCCGCAACCCAGGAGGTCCGAGAGCCGGTACGACCACACCGCTGTCTTGCCCATCCGTACCCACTCCGCATTTGTCTCGGTCACCCGCTCCGGGAAGGTGAATTCGAATCGCAACCGAATCTTGTTGAGAAGCCTGTCGGCCAACTCTTCTTTGACCCAGCGCTCGAAACCGCTCTCCGTCTCGTTCCAGGCAGATGAATCCCAGTCCAGATCACGCTCCACGTGCAAAGCTGCTCCTCGTCGCTCGGTCGTAAAGCGCCACTTTCCGAAGTAGGGGTTGGCCCGATTCAGGTCGGTAAGCTGACGGAACTCCAGGGTGAAATCCAATGTCTTGACACCGTCATGTTCGCGGACATCGTGTTCTATTAGCCGCACTCCTTCCCGAATGTAGCGTTTGGTAAGCTCCGCCGCCAGTTCCTCCGGCGTCTCCGGGGCGAACGGGTGATCGTCGCCCAGGCTGAGGGATGCGGGCCCCGAGAGGACGACGCGGATCGTGCCGGAGCCATCGGGAAGCAATGAAACGTGCTCTTCATACTGCACGCAGCCGGCAAGCGCGAGGCTCATCAGGAATATCGGCGAAAGCAGGCACCTGCTCATCGCTGTGCCTCACCGCTTCTCGACAATGATGTCGCCATCCTCGGTGAAGGCGCTGATCAACGCTCGACCTTTTCCCAATCGAACCTTGAGACGCTGGCCCCCTTCCTCCTCGCTGGGCACTCCCTTCTCCGTCCGGATGCGCCCGGTAACCGTACGCAGGTCCAGTTCTGCGTCCGGGTCGGGGGGCAAGGAAAGGATGATATCCCCATCCTCTGTGTCGACGCGCAGCCGGGAGAGTCGTTGCAGCACCGGTTCTACCTCCACGTCGCCGCTGGCAGTACGAACGTCCAGGCGCTGAAGGTCACAGCGCAGAACCGCCACGTCGGCGTCGTCGGTTTCGGCGCTCACCTCCGAGGCCACACACTCTTCCAGACGGATAAGTCCATCGTTGGTGATGGCGCGAATGGCCCCCTCGGGCATAGCCAGGCGGTAGAGGACAATGTTGCCGTCGTCTGTCTCCAAACGGAGCCTGGCGGCCCTGAGGTCTTGTAGCTCCACGTCACCATCGGCCACAGTGATCAGCACGGCCCCCCACTTCCCTTCCGCTTCCACATCTGCGTCGTCCGCCTCAAGGCGCAAGTCCACCCCCTCGGGGACCTGTAGCTGCAGTTCCACGGAGACGTTGGAAGCTGAACCCCACTTGTTGGGATTGAACAGGTCCCAGAAGCTCCGCACTGGTGTTGCGCCGTGGTCGAACACGACGATCTCGACTTCACCTGTTCGCTTCCGGACCTCCACTTCGATTTCATCCAGTCTCCGTTGGGCCTCCCGGCGGCTGGAAGCCCAGGCGCGACGCACGATCTGGACCTCGGCCTGTTCTTTCTCCCAGGTCGACAGGCGCACACTGCCATCCTCCAGGCGCAGCGAAAGCCTGGACCCGGGCGCGAGATGGAAGGCCTGGACGTCGGTCTTCTTGGCCTCGACGGCCAGGGCCGCAGCTGCGTGCAGCAGAGCTGCTGTCGCCACCCAGCTCCAAACGCGGACTCTCACGACTGCCCTCCCATTGCCTGGAAACCCACGCTGTTGCCCACAACGCGCATCTCAGGGTACGAGGGGGCCTACCGAAAGTTTCAGCGCAGGCTACCGCCCCGGGAAATGGCAATGCGAGAGCGGGGCAGACGAATAGGGGGCTATTCCTGGGAGGCCAGATACCGCAGGCGATCGAGCTCGTTGGCGAGGTCAAACACCCAAACACATACCTCCTTCCCGAACCGGAGGTCGGCTTCCTGCTGCAGAGCGATATAGTCCAGGAAAAACGTAACCTCATCGTGGGAGAAATCTTTCAACAACCGCTCTCTGCCCAGAACGTACTCGATCCGTCTGGCCATGTAGAAACCGAGTCGGCTCAGGACCCCTTGCGCATCGAGTTCGCGGAGCAGGCTCGTATAGTCTTGGGGCGGATCCGTCAGGGCGAGCAAGAATGCCCTCTGGAACTCCTGTGCATCCTGTCGCAAGGACGGCAACCAAGGTCGCAGCTGGAAGAAGTAGATGGCGGAGTCGGGAATGCCCCGTACGGGGGCCGAAAGCCAGGACCTCATACCCAGCCGCACGGTCTGGCGGAAGAATTCGGCCGCCCGCGACGCATGTTTGGGCGAGAACGTCAATCCGACAGCCCACCGGTCCAGAAGGGCCCGCAGCCGTTCAGGATCGTGCCTGTGTAGCGGCCGCCCGAGAACGCGGGAAGCGACAGAGACGATACCGAATCCGTACCGATCGATCAGGTCCTCCCGAACGGCTGCGTGATTGCCCGTCGACTCCAAGAGGAGGTCGCCTTCCGTAAGAAGCTGCGAGGTTAGGAGACTGTAGCAAGCTTCCAGAAGGTCTGCGTAGAACGACCGCCAGTCGATACCGCCCTGGGGTGCCTGCGAGAAATACGGGCTGATCGAGAAAGCAAGCTCCTCACCGGCGGCTGCCCAGTAGACGCCCTGAGCTTGAGGATGGAAGAAGAACGTACATCGGATCGTGCCGTCGAACCCTCGCCACAACCCCCTCTCCAAACCCACCTGGATCTGCTGGACAATCACCTCAGCGCGTGCCCGGAGACTATCCAGCGCCATGGCCCTCCGGGCCAAGAGGGAGTCGTCTTCGAGCCAGGCGTGGAATTCTTCCGGCGAGACGGGCTGCCAGCGGACTTGAAAGAGGTGCCCCGGCAGGTAAGGGGAACAGACCTCGCTCGGATCGACAAAAATCCACCGGATCCCCGGGAGCTCTCGGACAAGCTCAATGCCGTCACCGGCGCTATCCCCCAGCTTCCTGGCCAGGGCCGAAAAATCGAGCTCGACCCTTATCTGGGCACAAGCCGGCCAGTGCGGGGACCCAAAGCCCCACCCTCCGAGGACGAAGACCAGCAGACATCTGACGGTTCGTATGAGTCTTCCGGATCCCAATCTCATACCTGATGTGTCGCTGCGGCCCAGCCGAGCGCCCTCGTCCTCTGCCCCCGCCCTCGATCGTTCCCCCTGAAAACAACGACCGGAAATCTATCGATTCTCTTCGACCGATTCAACTGTTTCCTGCAGGCAACCGGCTCATGAAACCAGGGCGCAGAGGGGAAGGGCCGCACGCAGGTAGGCCATAGCCTTGAGCCCAATTTTCAAGCAAGTTGATTTTACCGGCAAGAACTGCTTTGCGCAGAAAAACAGCGTGGCCCCCGGGAGACAAACGTTTTCCCCTTTTCCCCTATGGCCTGACAGCCCTACACCGGTCCAGGCCCCCTCGACCCGGCATCAGAACTCCCGGTTCAGGCGAAACGTTACGACGACCGGGGCTGCCCGCGAATCCGTTCGCTTGGCAAAACTTACCCTCACCCGTCCACGCCGGTCACTCAGTGCAATCCCGACGTCTGACCTCAGGCGCGATACCGTGAGCTCCTTCCAGCCCTTCTCGGGTCGGGAAGGATTGCGCGCAAACCAGGCTGCCCCGGCATCGAAAAAGAGGATGAGGTTCACCCCGTCGAAAAGGGAGGGAAAATCGCGCTCCCCGGGGCGAAGGCGATATTCTGCGTTGGCCAGGAAAAATCGGTCCCCCGTGAGCTCTTTGAACCGATAGCCCCGAAGGGAACCGATACCGCCGAGGTCGAAGAGGAATTGTTCCGGCAGGCGGCACCTTCCCGTACCCAATCGCAGGCGGAGGTCCAGGTTCTCGGCGTAGCTGAGAGGCTGATAGCGACGCAGATCCAGGATAAAGCGGTCGAACTCGTAGTCGCTCTTCATCTGGCTCCCGTAAAATTCCGCGCTCGCCTGCACCAGCCAGCCTTCGTCCGGCGCTTCGCGATCGTCTCGGGTATCGACGATGAGTTGGGCTATGGCTCCTCGCAGCTGGCCTTCCTCGATCAATGGGTTGGGACGAAACCTCTTCTTGCCACCGAATACGGACCAGTCGGTGGCCTTCCGCTTCTCCGGATCGGCGGGCATGTTGTAGTAGCGATCATCCCGGTACTCGGCGCGAAACGTCACGCGCCCCAAAACTTTCTGCTCGAGGTAGCCGCTCGCGCCCGTCCGCCGGTAATAATCCTGGAAGTCCTCCCTCAGGAAAAGCGCAGCCAGGGAGTTCTCGAGGGTCGGGATGATCCATTCGTCTTGCGTCTCGGTGAGGTCGTGCACCTCGCCCCCGATCGCAAAGCGCAGGAGGGGGTCACGGGACTCGTCGCCCACACGAAACCATCTCTCAAGCCCGAGCTGATAGCGCCAGGCCTTGCTGCTAAAGCCGTAGCCGCCATCCCCCCAGAGGAGAAGATGGTAGACATCCCGGACCAGGCCTTCTTCGCGGGGAAGTTGGATCCCGAGGAACAAGCCCTCCACACGATTGTAACGGGCAACCGGCTCCACATCTCGGCCTCGTCGGCGTGAACGAAAGGAGCGCGAACGTGACTCCCACGGGTTTTCGCTGCGGGAAGCCCCTTTCCCACAACCGAGTCCCGCCGGCAAGTACCCGGCGGTAAGCCCGTGCTGGTCGCCGCTGGCAGGGAGTAGCCTGCTTCGTTGTTCCTCCCCGCCGGCGGCCGAAACGAGAAGCGCCGTCACCACCAGGAAAAAAACCAGTGCGAGGAAAACAACCAACAGGGCCTGACGCGTGTAACTGGCCGTCATGGTTCCGCCTCCCGTCCTCTGCCGCTGCGCTATCCTTAGGGCTCCAGCGCGTAGGAACAAGTGCCCGTGCAATCCGGGACCGCTTATCCGGAAGCGTCTCACGATCCCCGGCGAGCTGCACCCGCGCGAGCATCTGTTTACACGAGCTCATTCCGTAATTGTTGCAGCAGAAGGGCCATGTCCTCGGGCAAAGCGGACTCGAACAGGAGCCACTGGCCAGTGATGGGGTGGACAAAACCGAGGGTGCGGGCATGGAGGGCCTGCCGTCGGAACGTCGCCAGGAGCTCTTCCATCTTCTGCCTCTGCTCCTTGGGCATGCTGCTGAGCTTACGGCCCCTTCCACCGTACAAGGGATCGCCGAATACCGGATGGCCAATGTGGCTCATATGGACACGGATTTGATGAGTCCGCCCCGTCTCAAGCTCCAGTCGCACGAGGCTTACCGGTCCAAGTACCTCGACGACCTCATAATTGGTCACTGCCCAACGCCCTTCGGGAAGGACGGCGATCTTCTTGCGATCCTTAGGGTGACGTCCAAGGAATGACTCAACGCGCCCTCGTCGCGGTGAGGGGGTCCCCCAGACGACGGCCACGTATTCCCGCCTCACCCGTTTGTGCTTGAATTGCTCGGCAAGGCCCTGGTGTGTCCGATCGTCCTTGGCGACTACGAGAAGACCGGACGTGTCCTTGTCCAGCCGGTGCACGATGCCAGGTCTCTGGACGCCGCCCACTCCGGACAGGGCCCTGCAATGATGGAGCAGGGCGTTTACGAGCGTACCCGAATAGTTTCCAAGGGCGGGGTGCACGACCATTCCTGCAGGCTTGTTGATCACTACCAGATGCGGATCTTCAAAGACGATATCGAGGGGAATCGGTTCCGGCTCGATTTCTGCGCTGCGCGGTTCCGGCACCACCACCTCAATGCTCTCGCCCGGGCTAACGAGGTGGCTGGCCTTGGTCCGGGCGCCGTTGACCAGCACCCGTCCCTCTTCGATCAGCTTCTGGATCAGGCTGCGGGAAAGATCGGCCAGCGTGCGGGCCAGGTAGCGATCGATCCGTTCGCGCTCTCTCAGGTCCGGCACCGTAAGGTGGAATCTTCGCTCAGGCATGGCAGAAAAGCAAGCTCCCCCACCCAGCCCACGGAGCCTTCAGTCGACCCGGGATGGCGGGTCCCCCGCGGCACTGGGTTCTGCAGGCCGCTCAAAGAGCATGAGGATCATGAGGAGAACCATGCCCACGGTCACGGCGCTGTCAGCCACATTGAAGACAGGCCACCGCAGGTCGCCCACCCCGACGTCAATAAAGTCCACGACCTGGCCGTAGAGGAGCCGGTCGATCAGATTCCCAATCGCTCCTCCGAAGACCAGCGCCAGGGCGAGGCGGACGCCCATTCGCTCGCCCCGCAAGCGCAATAGGTAGACGAGAACCACAAGGCTTGCCAGACTGGCGAAGACGCTGAAGAACGCGGGTCCTCCCACTCGGATCCCGAAGGCCATCCCCGGGTTCTCCAGGTAGGTCAGCCGTACGTACTGCCCGAGCACCGCGATGGAGTTCTGACCCTGGAGGAAAGCCCTTGCTGCCGCCTTGGTAACCTGGTCCGCCAGGACCACCAGGGCGCTGATGCCCAGAAGCCGCAGGTCGCGCGCCGCCATCCTATCGCCGTTCCTCTTTGTTCTTGCAGTCGATGCACAGGCGCGCGTGGGGCACGGCCTCCAGTCGCTCACGGCTGATCGGCTTTCCGCACGAAACGCAGATCCCGTACTCCCCTCTCTCGATGCGGAGAAGCGCCTGGTCTAAGTGCCAGAGCAGATTGCCTTCGCGGGAGGCGAAGTAGAAGGCCTTTTCTCGTTCCTCGGTATCGGTCCCCACATCGGCCATGTGATACGTGTAGCCACTTTGCTCGGGAAGCGTCTCGTCGCGTCCATCTCCGATCGTACTCTCGCGAATCGACTGGATCTGGCGCAACAGCTCCTCGCGCTTCCGAAGGATCAGTTGCCGAAAGTACTCCAGGTCCTTGGCATCCATTGAAGCCTCCAGGTATCCCTTGGGGGCGGCGTCAATTGTCCGCCACCCGCTCGATGGCAATGGTTACATTGTACCCGCCCACCTTCCATTCGCGCCGAACAGCGCCTTCCTGGGTGTCGGCGATCAGCTTCAGCGCAAGGGTCTCGGAGCGAACGTAGTCGGCAAGCTTCTCCACGGCCCTGGCTACCTCCTCAGGGGCCCGGTAATAGATCACAATGCGGTCCGTGACGTTGAAGCCGGCCTCCTTTCGCATGTTTTGGACTCTGTTGACAAACTCCCGGGCCAAGCCCTCGGCAAGCAGCTCAGGCGTGATCGAAGTGTCCAGGCCCGCGAACAGATCCTCTTCACCCTCGACGACCAGGTTGGGCTGCTTCGGGACCCAGATTACCTCCACCATCTCCGGAGTGATCTCGACCGTTCCGTGATCGACTGGGAGGCTCACCGATCCCTGGTCCCTCAGCCTCGCCACCTCTTCTGAGGCCAGTTTCTCAATCGCGGCCGCTACGGCCGGGGCGCGCTCGCGGTAGCGCCGCTGGATGGCTTCTCCGACCGGAACGGCCCGCATCTCGGCGATCTCCGCCGGGTCCGAAACGAACTCCATCGCCTTCACATTGAGCTCGTCCAGGACAAGCTTCTCGACGCTGCGAAGGGCGGTGCGCTGTCGCTCATCCCGGGCCACCACCAGGATCCTCGGTAAAGGCTGGCGCACCTTGACACCCGCTCGGTTCCGCAAGGAACGCCCCAGTTCTACCAGGTCCAGAGCCAGACGCATCCGGCGCTCCAGCTCTTCGTCCCGATAGCGGAACTCGGGAGCCTCCGGACTGGGATAGGATGTGAGGTGTACGCTGTCCGCTGCGTCCGGTAGATCTCTTGTCAGGTTCCGGTAAATCTCTTCCGACAGGAACGGGATAAACGGCGCGGTCAGCCTTGCCACGTTGGTCAGCACTTCGTAGAGGGTCTCGTAGGCCGACTTCTTGTCGCGCTCCAGTCCGGACTTCCAGAAGCGGCGGCGGCTGCGTCGCACGTACCAGTTGGACAGGTCTTCGATCACAAAGTCGCTGATGTCGCGGGCCGCCCGCGTGATGTCGTAGCGCTCCAGCGCACGGTTGACCCGCCCTACCAACGCGTTGAACTCCGAGAGAATCCAGCGATCCAGCTCCGGGCGCTGTTCCACCGGGATCGTTGGTTGCACGTAGCGGAAGCCGTCAATATTGGCATACAGCGCGAAGAACGAATAGACATTGACCAGCGTGCTGAGGAACTTGCGCATAGCCTCCGCCACGCCCTGGGGATCAAAACGGGTCGGTACCCAGGGCGGACTCACGGTCATGAAGTACCACCGCAGGGCGTCGGCGCCTTCCCGTTCCAGGTGTTCCCAGGGGTCCACGGTATTGCCGCGGCTCTTGGCCATCTT